>CAUJFT010000326.1 GCA_963169475.1 Bacteroidota bacterium
AGCGATTCATGTAAAGTAAGTGGTGGCAAAATTCCGGACATTCGTTTAGCGAGCATGGTTTTTCCTGCGCCCGGCGGTCCAATCATAATCACATTATGCCCGCCTGCTGCGGCAATTTCCATTGCTCTCTTTACATTTTCCTGCCCTTTTACATCAGAAAAATCACATTCATAAAAGGTTTGTGCCTCATAAAATAAAAGGCGAGTATTTTTTGTAAGTGGCTGTATATCGAGGTCTCCATTAAGAAAATCCACGGCATCTCCTATGTTTTCAACCGGAATTACATTTAGACCACTTACAATGGCCGCTTCATCGGCATTAACCTTGGGGAGAATCAATCCTTTAAATCCTCGTTTTTTCGCTTCAATTGCAATAGGTAACGCCCCCTTGATAGGTTGAAGTGTGCCATCTAATGAGAGTTCTCCCATGATGAGATAATCGTTAATTTCCTCTACGGGAATATCGCCATTGGCTGCAAGTATCCCGATAGCTATCGTTAAATCATAAGCAGACCCTTCTTTTCTGATGTCTGCCGGAGCCATATTAATCGTTATCTTTCTTCTTGGTAGGTCTAATTTATTGTTTCTAAATGCCGTAAAAATCCGTTCTTTACTTTCCTTGACGGCATTATCGGGTAGCCCGACTAAGGCATAGCCAAATCCTCCCCCTATATCAGTTTCTACTGTAATCATAGTCGCGTGAATCCCCTGAACCGCGCTCCCATAAGTTTTTACTAACATAAATTTCAGTCGTTAATTGGTAATCATTTAATTTCACGATACAAAAATGGCACTCCCTTACGAAGGATAAATGGAAAAAAAGATTGTTTTGGTAACTTAAATAGCTTCATAGTATTCTTGTATATTCATAGTAATCAACAATATAAACAAAGAAAAACCGGAGAAATTAACAATAATTTTCTCCGGTTTTGGTATAAAAATATTTTTGTAACCTTATCTTATGAGGGTAATACTTCCCTTCATATTAAAGGATTCTCCTTTTTCGCCCCGCCCTTTTACCCGGTACATATATACCCCCTCTACGGCAGACTGTCCCTTAACGGAGCCGTCCCAGCCGTCATTCATGTTTTTAGAAAGGAAGATTTCCTTACCCCAACGGTCATAAATTTTTAATTCAAACTCCGTAACATTTGTCCCTTTGATGAAGAAAACGTCATTATTCCCGTCATTATTAGGAGTAAAAGCATTAGGGGCATAAATCGTAGGATTGAGGGTTACACAATCTTCATTGGAAACAGAGATAGCCTCTCTTCCTCCAAGCTCATGTGCTACAATACGATAGCAAAGATTAGCCTGATTTAATTTAGTCTTATAGTCAATGAATTTTGTATCATCTTGCCCTACTACATCTACTCGCGTCCAATCATTTTGCTCATCGAAAACCTGAATTTCATAGTATTCCACATTTGCTACCCATTCTACATATTTAGACCAAGTGAGTACAGGATTTTGCTCATCGTCCATTTCCGCTTTGAGGAGAATCGTTTTTCCTGTTCTGCCTGGATTTGTAAGGTCTCCACAACTATCAAGGACAATTACGCGGTAGTTATATGACATAGAGTCCACCATTACCTCTGTATCTAAGTATGACAATTGACCAAGAGGTAACACTGCAAGTTGCTTCCAGACATACCCTCCTTTTGAACGTTCAAGGATATAATTCATGGGCTTATAACCCGGATAATCTCCCCACATAACTTCTATATCCTTATCCGCAATTACGGTGGCATAAGTAACGTGACTTCTTTGGATTGGCGTATTATGTTGAGGCGAATTTCCACTTACATCACTAAGGGAAGTTTGTTGGTTTCCACCAAACTCAACTGCTACCACTCTGTAATAGGCAGAATCACGACAGAAGGTTTGAGAGTCTATATAAGTATTGAATATCCCCCCTACAGCCGCAATAGAATCCATCGCTGCAAGATTATAAGTAGGGGAATCGGCACGATAAATATTATATTGCAGGACATTATTATTGGTAGCATTTCCCCACCCTTCATAATGCGACCATAAAAGTTTGACGGCATCTTGCTGCTTGATAGCATTAAGCCCTACCGTACAATGCCTTTCTGTTTCACTCATTCGCGAATACTTCAGACATTCATTTTGAACAAGCACTCTATAGCAGTAGGAAAACTCTTCACAATCTATCCCTATAGCATCGGAAAGCGTAGTTGTATTTTGGTTATTAGTGCTATCTACCCTCAGCCAAGTATTCATACCGGGAATAAATCGGTAAAGGATATACTGCCGGAAATCAGGGAGAGGATAAGGGAGGTAATCAACCCGAACGAGTCCTGGATTCTGAACGGTTGCACGAAGAATGTCAATCGGTTGAGGAATTACGGTTTCGTTTACAGTAATATAGTTAGTGATAGTAGTATCATCTGTACAGCCTATGATGTCGGTTATTTGAAGATATACGGAATAAACCCCTGCATTTGAGTAGGTATGACAAGCAGAGTCTAAGTTAGAGATAACGGGTGCGCCTCCACCGAAGTTCCAGAGATAAGTATCTATCAGGGTATCGGATAAGGAAGCAGAAGCGTTAAAACAAGCCTCAAAGGGCTCACATCCAAGGGTAGTATCTGCTACAAAACTGGCAAGCGGGTGTCTTAAATGAATATATTGGTCTTTTGTAAGGGTATCGCGACAACCGTTTGCATCTTCAATAATCAAGGAAACGGTATAGGTACCATCAGCCGTATAAGTGTGTACGGGGTCTTGAACATTAGAAGTTCCACCATCTCCAAAATCCCATTGCCAAAAAGTAGGTACTGTAACAGAGGTCAGATCGCTAAACAGAATCCCTTGGGGGGCGCAGCCCACCGTTGCCGACGCACCGAACTCCGGAACTGGTTGGAGATAAGCCTGAACAATCTGAAGGGCGGTATCCTTACAGCCATGTGTATCAGTAACGGTTAGCGTTACGTTGTAGGCATTAGGAGTATTATAGGTTTTTGGGGGAGGATTCTGAACGGTAGAAAATGTTCCATCTCCAAATCCCCATACCCACGCGTTCACTAAGGCACCGCCCACAGGAGGTTGACCCGGTCCGGGCAAACTATTATTATCGAAGGATACTACTAAGGGAGTACAGCCAGCCATAGGGTCTATATTAAATTGTGCCAAAGGTGGGCGGTACACCGTTACATTCGAGATATTAGGGATAGTATAAATACAACCTTGTGCGTCTTGTATCTGGAAAATAGGGGTATAGATACCGGGCACTGTATAAGCGTACTTTATAACGATGGTGTCAGGTCCGAGCGTGCTTGTCGTTAAAAATCTTACGTCTCCGGGTTGAGCTTCATAAAAGATATTCTGTGTCCTATCAGTAATAATCGTAAAGCTAACTGAATCGTAGGGACAAGCTTGAGTTGGACTAACTGTTACATTCCCAATCGGACCGTTTAGGACAATAAAATCATTTTTTATCATCGTATCCTGACACCCGTCTTCATGCGTAATGATAAGCGTTACATCAAAGTTTCCGGCATAGGTATAAATATGTCCGGGATTTTGTAGCGTAGAATTGGGAGAACCATCTCCAAAGTTCCACGTCCAACCGGCGATATTTCCCACAGATAAATCATTAAAAAGAGAGGTCAAGGGTGGGCAAGGTGCCGAGGTAGGTGCGCCGGTAAAATCTGGAGTCATTCCTTCTATTTCAATATAATTTACTTTTGTAGCAGAATCAATACAACCATTTGCATCTGTTACGATTACTTTAACGGTATAGAAACCCGGAGCGGAATAGGCGTGTTGTACACTCCCTGCCCCTTGAGAGGTAGCCGAAGTTTGGTCTCCAAAAAACCATTGATAGGAGCTGCCGGGTATTGTGGGAGTAAAAGTTATTTGATTACCTACGCAGGTAACGGTATCGTCTGCGGTAAATCGGACATCGGGGAAGGTCGCAATAATATAATCAGAGCGAGTTCTCACTCCTACACAACCGTCAGAGTCTGTAACCGATAAGATAACCGTATAACTTCCATTTTGGGTAAAAGTATGAGTTGGATTATTGATACCGGTAACAGGGGTAGGTGGCGCACCCGGAAATGACCACGTAATAGAGCTTTGGGTGGTACCTGGATATAGCTGTGTAAGATTCGTAAAGTCAGTGGTAAAAGGGGTACAACCGGTAGTGTCAGAGGCTACAAAATCGGCAAAGGGTCCCGTTACTGTAACGTAATCAAAGAAGGTAATTGTATCTGTACATTCACTTGCGTCCATAACTACGAGGGTAACGGTATAAGAGCCGTTTTGGGTATAAGCATGTTGGCCGTCTCCATTAGTAGTATCTATTACGCCATCACCATATTCCCATATAAAACTAGTTCCATTTTGACTTTGGGCGAAAAAAGTAGTAGCCACATTTCGGCAGATTGTCAAATCTGCGAGAAAAAAATTAGCGACAGGATTCCCTACAACTACATTTCTTGTAAGAGAATCCGTACAACCCGTAGCTCCATTCGTTACTACCAACTTAACGGGAATCTGGGCTGGAGAACCATTATAGTTTTGAGTAGGGGGATTAAAGGGAATGGTTGCAGGCGGGACATTAGCCGAAGAAAAGGGAGTAGCACTATTATTAAAATACCATTGATAATTAGTAACACCTACAGCTCCGTTTTGAGAGTTATTGGAGAAAGAGAAAGTAGCCGGAAGCCCGCAAAAAACAGAAGGAGTCGCATCAAAGTCTGCTTTTGGTCCATTTACAGTAATAATATCATCTTGCACTAAGGTATCGCGACAACCATTATTGTTAATGATAAGTGCTACGCTAAATACTCCAGTATCTCCATAAGCCCATGTAGGGTCAGGGTTAGAGGCTCCCGGATTGAATGCAGGGGGATTATAATCAAAATCCCACGCATACTGCCAATTAGGATTAGTAAATAAACTCGTAAATTGTATTTGGTTATTTACACATACGCTGGAAAGGTCATAGTTAAATCCCATTTGGGGATGAGTGCCAATAGCAAGATACTGGGTACGTTCAAAGGTGTCCACACAGCCTCCTTGGGTGGTAATAATCAGCATTACATCATAATTCCCTGTATTATTAAAGGTTAATGTAGGATTAGGGGTAAGCGCAGGCAGAGAACCAGGGGTAGGAACTATTCCGCCGGGGGGAGTAACTATCCAATTATAATCTACGATAGTATCATTACTAGTAGAGCTACTCGTAAATGTAATGTTTAATGGGCGGCAGCCTTCTGTAATGTCAGCCACGAAGTTAGCGGTGGGAATCTGAATACTGATATAGTTAGTGCGGCGTAGGGTGTCTTTGCAGCCAGCTGCATTTTCAACAATTAGCCTTACGGTTTTATTTCCGACACTTGTGTAATTGACTTGGGTGATAGGATTTGTCGTTACATAAGGAGCGGGGAGGCTTGCTCCTGCACCAAAGTCCCAACTATAAGTGAGCGTACCGGGCGTTCCCCCCAAAGAGGCACTAGCGTCAAAGGTAAAATTACTCGATACTACTTTGCAATCAATGTTTTTATCAACGGTAAAATCCGCCAAAGGAGAAGGCTCTACAGTGATATTTACGGTAGTACTATTGCTACACCCTGCTCCATTACTCGCAAGTACGCCAATGCAAAAAGTTCCTGTAGTATTGTATGTATGGGAGATGGAAGTTCCTGTTCCATCTGTAGTTCCGTTACAATCTAAATCCCATGTAAAATTGGAGGCTCCGGTACCTTGGAAGACCACCGTTTTCCCTACACAAACGGGATTTGGGACATCTATTCCTGCGATTACGGCACCCACTCCAATATACCCACTCTTTACGACAGTATCTTTACATCCCGCTGGAGTAGTTACAATCAAAGTAACGTCAAAAGTTCCGGAATTACCAAAATTTATGTTGGTGGGGCTTTGTCCGGTAGCTGTTGCAGGAAGTCCGCCAGGGAAAAACCATTCATAGGTAGAACCGGGTGGCATCGCCCCGCTATTTAGTGTACTAGTATTAAAGAAGTTTACATTAAGAGGGGGTTGGCAAGCACTTGTTACATTAGAGGTAAAATCTGCTTCTGGACTAGGTACTACAGTCAGAAGATTGGGGAATGTGGTATCTGCAGCGCAATTATTATCGTCGAATACTTGGATTACTACGTTTTGAGTGCCGGGTATTGGTATGCTAACGGTAATATCTTGTCCTTGAAAAATATTACCAGCACCAATCTCCCAGAACCATGTTACAATCGGACTTGAGCCGGGGGAGGTATTACCTGTAAGGTTAAAAGTGGCGGGAGCGCACCCGATGGGCGGGTTGACGGTAGGGGCAGTAATGATAGGATAAGGGTTTACACAGATAAAATTGGGTTTAATCAATGCAGCAGTATCCCCGCTATTTGTGGTAATTTTTAGTCGTATGTCATAACACCCAACTGCTGTATAAATATGGCTAGGGTTTTGAACAAATGAATGGGGAGTATTATCTCCAAAGTCCCACTCCCAGGATATAATTGGGTCTCCTACGGAAGTAGATAAATCTGTAAAGATTGGGGTAACTGTCCCGCAACCCGATGAGTCAGAGGCAGAAAAATCTACTGTCTGAGCATTGATTACAGTAAAACAAGTTGCAAAGAACAATAAGGCGACGCACCTTGAATACATATTCTTCACCGATGAACGCAATGGGAAAATCATGGAGTAATTGATTTTAATCTTTATAACTTCGGAAACCTAATTTCAAATATGGTAAACGCAAAAAAACGCAATTTATTGATAAGAAAACGTTTTTTGTGTTTCTACTGCAATAAATTAGGTCTAAATGGTTAAATCAGGCTGCAAAGATAAAGTTTTTTTACTTGAAACTATCTCTTAATCAAAAACATCTTTTTACGGAAGAAATGTTTTTATACTTAATATCCTTTGTCGTGAAAAGGCTTCCATACATGAATAAGAGGAGTAGGCACAGTAATCACCATTTTTTCTTTTCTTACGGGGTGGGTAAACGCTATCTCTTTTGCTAGTAGTGCAATGGCTTGTTCGGGTAAAAATGTTGTTTTTCCGTATTTAACATCTCCGCAAATGACACAGCCTATGGTGGTCATTTGTACCCGAATCTGATGCTGCCTTCCAGTAATAGGATGCACTTTGATGAGTGTTTTACCCTCTTCGTCGCTGTCAAGCACTTCATAGTCTAATTCTGCGTATTTTGAACCATGGATCGGCTTATTATATGCGCGAACGATATTTTTTTCAGCAATTTTCACTAAGTGATTAACGAGTTTGCCGGAAGGAAGGGCGGGCGGGTTTTCGGTTACACAATAGTAGGTTTTCTTCACCTGATTTAGCTGAAAGGCTTCGGACATTCGAGCGGCAGACTTGGAGGTTTTTGTAAGCAGGAGGATTCCTCCAGTCGGGCGGTCAATTCTATGAGGAAGACCGGCATAAGCTAATCCGGGTTTATTGTAAGTTACCCTTAAATAATTCTTAACCCACTCATAAGCACTAAGGTCTTTACTAGAATCTTCTTGCGAAGGCATTCCGAAGGGTTTATTAATGATAATGAGGTGATTGTCTTCAAATAGTATTATCGGCTCTTTCATTCGATACTAGTAGGATTCGTCTATTGTGGGAAAACTCCCTGATTTCACGTCCTCGATATAGTTTTTGATTCCTTGGGTCATAATTTCGTTCAGGTTTGCGTATCTCCTTAAAAATCTGGGGCTAAATTCTTTATTAATCCCAAGCATATCATGGGTAACCAGCACCTGTCCGTCACAATATGGGCCTGCCCCTATGCCAATTGTGGGAATTTGTACGGTCTCGGTAACCCTTCTGGCTAATTCAGCAGGGATTTTTTCTAGAACAATCGCAAAACATCCTGCTTTTTCCAAGATAAGCGCGTCTTCCAATAGGGTACTCGCTTCTTCTTCCTCTTTTGCCCTTACAGTATAAGTGCCGTATTTATAGATAGATTGGGGCATAAGCCCAAGGTGTCCCATAACGGGGATACCGGCATTGACGATACGGGTAATATAATCTGCGATATGTCTGCCCCCTTCCATTTTTATGGCGTGTCCCCCTGAAGATTTCATGATTTTGATTGCACTTTTCAAGGCGGTTTTTCCATCGCCCTGATAATAACCAAACGGTAAATCTACTACCACAAGGCTACGGTCCACTCCCCTTACTACTGCACTAGCAATATCTATCATTTGGTCAAGGGTAATGGGTAATGTGGTTTCATGCCCAAAAATAACATTAGAGGCAGAGTCTCCGACAAGAATAACATCTATCAACGCACTATCAATAATCTGTGCAAATGTATAATCATAGGCTGTAAGCATTGCAATTTTTTCTTGCCTTGCTTTCATCTCTTGAAGCACGTGTGTCGTAATTTTTTTGAACGTTTTTTTTGCAACAGACATTTGGTTTTAGATTATTATGTATTGAAAAAACTATGCGCAAATAATACTCCTCAAAGTTAGGGGATTTTTAGACTATACCACGATAATGAAAAATTTAGTAAATCCCCTCTTTATCAAATTTATTGGTAAGTTTACTCTTCTATTATTCATCAAATAAAGTTCAAAGGTAAAGTATTTTTATGAATACAAGTAGCTTTTTTTGAATAAAAAAACGTTATGTCAAAAAAATAGAAAGATTCCTTAACTTTGTGGCGTTTTTACGTAATTACCAAAATGTATGATAAATAGAAATAGCAGGCAGTTATTTTTCTCAGGGCTTACCTTAATTATTCTTTGGGGGGCATTTTTACTCCCTTCTTGCGAACCCAAAATAGATATTACCGCACCGCAGAAAGATATTTTTGTGGTGTTTGGAGTATTGGACGCTACGGATACTATTCAGGATATTCGTATTATGAAAGGCTTCCTTATTGACGGAGATGCAATAGAGTATGCAAAAGACCACGATATTAGTGTCAAGGGACTGACCGTAAAACTATATGGACCTTCTGGAAAAGAATATGTTGCTACCCAAATAGATAATGTACCCAAAGAACCTAATGGGGATTTTTATCCCTATACTACGCTCTATCGCTTTAATACAAAAGGAACGGGAAATCGCCTTGTACCGGGGGAGAGGTATCGCTTAGAAATCACTGACCCGAATATTCCTTCACTAAACTTTGAAGCATTTACCTATATTCCCCTTACCCCATTGATTACTACACCCGATTATGGACCCGGAGCAGGGGGTCCACCGAATGTAACTATCCCAAAATTAGACCTTGAAGTCGTTTATAGAGTAGAGTGGCAGGCGAAACGTCAGTTAGGCGCGCCTTATGGATATGAGTTACGGACTTTCTTTTATTTTGAGAATGGAGGGGTTCCAGATACGGCGGATTATGTTTCCGAAATGCTTATGAACGGTACGGGCGTAAGATGTGCGGCTTCGTCTTCCTCCATGTGTTTTGAATTTAATCCTAAGGAACTTATCTATGAGTTCAAAAAGGATATGCCGGGCGCGCCGGGCAACGGGCTTTATACTTATGATGATGACCCTACGAATGGAGCAAAAAGTATTTTGCCCAAAAGCCTCCGGTTTGAAGTTACGGCAATTGATACTTTTCTCACGCGCTATATCATCGCCAATAACCCTAAGTTTACGGACTTTAACTCAGACAAACCGGAATATACTAACCTTACGGGAACGAGAGATGTGTATGGCGTTTTTGGGTCTATCAATAAAAATTACTATCAGGATATAAATAATGGGTATGCAATTATGGACAATTGTGCGGAATGGCTCTTAGGATTAAACGGGACTCCTCAACCCCAAAATAGCAATTGTGAATTGTAAAGGCTTACAATAAGCGGAATGGCTCTTAGGATTAAACGGGACTCCTCAACCCCAAGATAGCAATTGTGAATTGTAAAGGCTTACAATAATTTGAAATAAAGAAAAAGAGGCTGCTCCATAAACGAGACAGCCTTTTTCTTTCTCTACCTCCCAAGAAGTGGAAGTAGATATGTATCCAAAATTCATAGGGCTTATACATGAAAGAAAAGTTTCCCACCCAGTCGCAGGGTAGGAAACCGTTTTGTTTGGGCAAACAAAATTGTAGTCAATACGTTACAAAAAAAGAAGTAACGTACAGTATTTTCAAGAGGTTAGATTAATCTACGTTATCGTGAAGAAATGGATTATTCATTTTAACTTTAAACTTTCCTTCTTTCCCCTCCTCTATGGAAGTTCCGGAAAGGCGCTGATTTGTATTTTTGGAACTGTCTTCGAGTGTAACTTTTTTACGAAGATAAGCCGGTTGATTTTCCAACTTTTGGAGACTTTCGGGGTCATGTATATCATAAGCCTTAGAGTTCAATTTTTTAATTCTGTCCTCTCTTTCTTTTTGATTAAGTCTGCGGAGGGTTTCTTTTTCTGATTCACTCATTGCAGACTCATAAGATGCTTCCTCTATTATCTCGGCTTCTGGCTCATTCTGAAAAAGTTTAGGATTTTTTTTCTCCTTCGTGGGTTTTTTAGCATTAAGGGATTGTAGTTCTAAAGGCTTCCTTTCTCCCTCATTATCAAAGCGGGTGGCAATGACGGTTACTCTAATGTCGTTACCGATTTCATCATCATATACAATTCCATAAATGATATTTGAATCGCTCCCCGCGGTTTCTTGAATGTATTCTACAATTTGAGAAGTTTCCTCCATACCCAGCGTATCCATTGAAGCAGTAATATTAACGATAATTGCTTTTGCCCCCTCAATACCAATATTATTTAAGAGAGGCGAATTAATTGCAGCTTCGGCGGCTTTGAGTGCTCTGTCATCTCCGGAGGCGGCGGCAGTACCCATAAGAGCCCTTCCTCCATCTCTCATAATCGTACAAACATCTGCAAAGTCCACGTTTACATATCCCTCCGTCATAATGATTTCGGCAATCCCTTTGGCAGCATTACATAAAACATTGTCGGCTTCGCGGAATGCGTTAATCATGGAAACCTTATTTCCGAGAATTTTAAGGAGATTATTATTATCAATGACAATAAGTGTATCCACCACCTTTTCAAGTTCGGCAATTCCCTCAATGGCTTGTTGAGTGCGTTTAGGTCCTTCAAATTTGAAAGGAACGGTTACAATTCCTACGGTGAGTACTCCCATCTCTTTCGCCATAGCTGCAATGACGGGAGCGGCACCCGTGCCTGTTCCTCCCCCCATTCCGGCGGTAATGAAAGCCATTCTGGCATTTTCTTTCAACAAAGCGCGAACCTCTTCGAGGCTCTCCACGGCAGCCTTTCTGCCTACCTCCGGATTAGCACCTGCTCCAAGCCCTTCGGTCTGATTTACCCCCAAGCGGACACGTATCGGAACGGGGCTTTTTTTGAGGGCTTGTACATCAGTATTACAAACGATAAAATCTACGCCATCAATTCCTTTTAGGAACATACTGTTTACGGCATTTCCGCCGCCGCCGCCCATACCGATTACTTTTATGATTGAATTCTGATTTTTTGGAAATTCGAATTGCATAATTTCTTAATTTAAAAAGTTTAACATAGTAATTAGTTTCACAAAGATTTATTCGATAAAGTCTCCTGTATTCGTCAGGGTATTTTCAAACCATGATTTTACCTTTCCGAGTAGACTAGTTGAGTTATTGTTTTCTTTTGTTTCTTTTTCCGTGTAATTTGGAGTTCGGCTTTCCTCTGAGGAGAGTTGTTGTTGTAAGCCTATATTTTTAGCAGGACGTTGTATATACCCTGCAGAATCAAGTCCCATGATCACAAGTCCAGTTCCAGTAGCATACATAGGAAAGTTCACTTCGTCCACCATTCCGCTTGCGAGATGCTCTCCGGGTAAGCCGATGCGGGTATCAATTCCCGTAACAAACTCTACAAGTTGCTTTATGTGCATTAGCTGCGCGCCACCGCCTGTAACTACGATTCCAGCCACGAGCTTATCTTCAAACCCCGAGTTTTTGATTTCGGCAATTACAAACTCCATAATTTCCTCCATTCTTGATTGGATAATTTGTGCTAGCATTTTCTGGCTGATTTCCTTGGCGGCACGGTCGCGGGGACCGGGTATGCTGATAATTAAATCTTCGGTAATAGCCTCTGAAAGTGCGCTACCGTATTGAGTTTTGAGTAATTCGGCATGACGCTTCATGACTTTGCAGCCTTGCTTGATGTCTTCGGTTACGATATTTCCACCGAAAGGCACTACCGCCGTATGACGGATAATGTTATTTTCCCAGATGGCGATATCAGTAGTCCCCCCCCCAATATCCACCAAGCAAACTCCGGCTTCTTTTTCTTCTTCGGTAAGTACCGCTGCACTAGAAGCAAGGGGTTCTAACACTAGCTCTGCCACCTCTAAGCCAGCCCTTACTATACACCGATAAACGTTATTGGCGGCAGTTGTCTGTCCGGTAACGATATGAAAGTTACCCTCTAATCTAACGCCTGACATACCCACTGGCTCAAGAATACCGGTTTGGTTATCCACGGTATATTCTTGTGGGAGAACGTGAATAATCTCGGTACCGGGTTGGGTTGCTATTTTAAACATTTCATTGTGCAAACGTGCCACATCTTCACGGGTAATTTCCATATCAGGGTGGTTTAGGGTAATAATTCCTTTGTGTTGCATACTCCGTACATGCTCACCCGCAATGCCTACATGTACCACTTCGATTTTAATACCGGATTGCTTTTCAGCTTCGGCTACGGCTTCGCGGATAGATTGTACTGTTTTTTCAATGTTTACAACAACTCCACGATTTACGCCGTCTGAATCTGCTTTTCCGATTCCAAGAATGTTGATTTTACCAAACTCATTGCGTTTGCCCACGATTGCGCAGATTTTGGTGGTTCCAATGTCGAGTCCGACTACAATTTTGTCATTCATCTTCTGAAAAAATTAAATTAATAAAACAATTTAAAATCAGTTGGTTATATAAATACTTAGGGGGTTTACCCTACAAACTGCTTATATTTTTTTGGCTACGACTTGTCCTCTAAATTTGACGCTGAACCCTTTATATTTGCTCCAGCCTACTAATTTTATGACTTGGTCATAGAACCGTTTCATATCCTCAAATTTTTCTTTTATCCGCTTAGGTTCACCAAATTCGATGTAGATATTTCCAACTTGGGGATAAAAAATAATTTCATTGGATTGAGTAAGATAAATTTCGGAAATCTGTGATTTCCAGAACTTTTCCGTATCCAGATATTTGATTACTGGTATTGCATTTTTTACAAGCTCGCAATGAAAGGAGTCTCTGGGTTGCAAATTTTCATATAAAGCCCCTCTGATTAATGGCACATTAGATGAATGCCGGTTTGCCGCGGGAAACTTTATTCCATCTTTATCTAAATAAACGGAGGTTCCATCTGTATTCAAAATTCTTGCGATAGGCTCTCTTAATTTAATAGAGATATTGAGCTTGCCGCCGAAAGATTTAGAAACCTGAGCGTCAGAAATATATGGGCTTGCTCCAATCACGGTCTCTACTCTTTTAAGGTCAATGCTTCCCATATTTACTCCGATTATCTTATTTCCGTACCCATCTTCTATGATTTTTTCTATTTCTTCTTTATTTAGAAATGCGTCTTTTTCGTTACTGATAAATGTAATATTCAACTCCGTACAAGTCCGAGTGGCCTGATAGCGGTTCACCACTCCGAGTAAAATCAGAATGATAATAGCGACGAAGGCATATTGAACCGATTTCTTTAGGCGGATACGAGGAAATAAAATAGGAACTTTCATTCCGGGCTTACTTTTTTTCTTTGCCGGTTTCTGTTTTAATTTTAAAGCCTCCTCCTCCTCCCGCTTAATCTCTTGGAAAGAGCGGTTTCTTCGTTCATGATTCGGTGTAGGACGATAATTCAATTTTCTATTACGATTAACTATTTTTAATAAAGTTTTTTATATTTTCGACTTCTCTGTCAATATCTCCGGCTCCGGTCATCAGTATCGTAGTCGGTTTTTGAATCCATTTGCTTAATACCTCCGTCAATTCTGATTTTTCACAGATTATTTTAGGAATATTCTCTATTTTGTCTAATATTAAGGCGGAGGAAACTCCCGAAATTGGCAACTCTCTTGCGGGATATATAGGCAGCAGAATCGCAGCATCTGACATAGAAATTGCCTTCGCAAATCCCTGAAAAAAGTCCTTCGTTCTGGAAAATAGATGCGGTTGAAATACCGTAATTACTTGCCTATCCGGAAAGAGAGATTTTGCTGTTTGGACGGCAGCCTCAAGCTCTGTGGGGTGGTGTGCGTAATCATCTATCAAAGATATTTCATCAGAATGTAACACAATTTCAAAACGGCGGTAAATTCCTTTAAATTCCCTTAGCGTTTGTTTTATTTTTCCGACCTCTGCTCCGGCATTTAAAGCTAAAGTAATTGCAGCCGTTGCATTAAGGACGTTATGCTCTCCCGGTATAGGTAGAAAAATATCCTGAATAGTATGCTTCTCGCTTTTATAATCAAAATAAGTACCCATCTGACCAAATCGGATATTTATCGCTTGATACTCTCCGGCATGTATCCCGTAGGTAGCAAAAGGTCTTCCCCATTCTACTCCCTTTGAGGCTTCATGAATAAGCAAAAACCCCGAAACCCGATTTGCAAAGTCCTGATAACTATTTAATACCGCGGTTTCTGTTCCGTATATATCTAAATGATCAGGGTCGACAGAGGTAATTGCTGCCATTTCTGGAGAAAGTTGAAGAAAAGAGCGGTCAAACTCGTCTGCTTCCACTACGCAGAAATCCGAATTACCAAAACTAAAGTTCCCGTTAAGGTTTCGGGAGATTCCGCCCAAGAAGGCGGTAGCATCTAATCCGCAGCCTTTCATTAGCCATGCGAGCATGGAGGAGGTTGTGGTCTTTCCGTGTGTACCCGCAATGGCGAGTGTTCGGTAGTGATGACTGATAATTCCTAAGACCTCTGCCCGTTTCATTACCGGAATCCCTTTTTTCAAAGCTGTCTCAAATTCGGGGTGTTGTTTGATTGCCGGGGTATATATCATTACCGTTACGGTGTCAATATGCTTTTCGTCGGGTTCAAAATACACTTTTATTCCCTCCTCTTCGAGTGATTGTGTTACTACGGAAGGGGTTTTGTCATAACCAGAAACGTTCATTCCGATGAGCTTGAAATAATGAGCGAGCGCGCTCATTCCAATTCCGCCAATACCTAAAAAATAGATATGGTTTTCCATATTTGGATTAAACATTAACGGAATATTTAGTTTTTCATTACTCATAAACTTATCGTTACTACTTTAAGGCTCTGTTATTAAGAATATTGATTACTTCCTCTACGATTTCCCTTGCAGACTCGTGCCGGGGGAAAGTGGCAATTTTATTTTTCAACCCCATGAGTTTTTGGCTGTCGCAAACAATCCCTTTAATGATAGGAATCAGTTTTTTTCTTGCATCTTGGTCTCTGACCAAGACGGCAGCACCTGAATTGACGAGTGAAAGTGCGTTTTTTGTTTGGTGATCTTCGGCTACATTGGGGGAAGGAATCAAGACAGAAGGTTTGGAAAGCTGAATCATTTCAGAAATAGTACTTCCTCCGGCACGACTGACGACAAGGTCTGCGGCACTATAAGCAGTTGCCATATCGTCAATAAAAGCAGACATTATCAATCCTTGTGCGGGAGCAATTCTACGGGATAATCCTTCAAAGTAAATTTTTCCTGTCTGCCAGATTAATTGAATTTGGCTGTCTAATATTTTATCTACATAGTCTTCAAGAATAGAATTGATACTGAGAGAACCTAGACTCCCGCCCAAGACAAGCACGACCGGCTTATCGGGATTAAGTCCGAGTTGAGTTACTGCCTTATTTCTATCTTTTATTTCAAAATGCCTTATCGGATTTCCGGTTACCACGCATTTAGTAGTGTCAAAGTATCGGAGAGCGTCTGCATTTCCGAGTAAAATTTTGGTTGCTTTTGAGGAAAGCCAGCGGTTAGTAATTCCGGGGAAAGCATTTTGCTCACAAATCACAAGGGGGATAGATTTCCACGCGGCAACTCTGCCAAGCGGTCCGCTTGCATACCCGCCAACTCCGATGACACAATCCGGCTTTACGCGTGAAAGGATTCTAAATGATTGCCATAAACTGACAAAGAACTTGATAGGGAAGAGTAAATTCCGAAGGATATTTTTTGGGGTAAGTTGCCGTTGTATCCCGCTAATCCAAACTCCCTCGATTGGGAAGCCGTTTTTAGGCACTAAATCCATTTCCATTCCTCCATTAGCTCCTACATAGAATATTTTGGCATTAGGGAATTTTTTTTTGATTTCTTTCCCAATGGCTACTGCCGGAAAAATATGCCCGCCGGTGCCGCCACCTGATATTATTATCCTATTTATACTTATTTTCTTCGTTTGTTTTTTCTTTTTCATCTCTTTAAGTCCGGATAATATTTCCTGAATTTACGTTCAGATTATTACTTAACTTTTTTTCTATAGCATCTCTACTTACACTAAGAATGAGTCCGAGAGAGAATCCGGTAAACAAGATAGAAGTTCCTCCCATACTGACCCAAGGCAAGGTAAGTCCCGTAACGGGAAGTAGCCCCACGGTTACTCCCATATTGATAAATGCTTGAAGCACCATCATAAAAGCCAACCCGGAGGCAACCAAAGCTCCGTAAGTTTTACTTACTGTAACAATCATTACCGTCCTGAATAGTAATGCCAAGTAAAGGCAAAGCACTACTATTCCGCCAAGCATTCCGTATTCTTCTATGATAATCGCATAGACGAAATCAGAAAAGGCAAGGGGTAAATAATTCCTCTGTACACTTCTTCCTGCTCCTTTGCCGAATATTCCTCCAGTAGCTACTGCAATATTAGATTGAAGAGCCTGATAGCTCCCGTCATAGCTTCCGTCCGGGCTTGCCACCAATTGTTCCTTGTAGGCTTTGAGCCTTGAGTTCCAAGTAGAAGCTCTTTTGGCGGTAGCAAAAAGCAAGAGAAGTCCAAACAATCCAATCAATACAAGTAAACCGATATACTTTATTTCTACTCCGGAGATAAACATGATGACAAGGCTTGCCGCAAATAAAACCAAAGCCGTACTAAGATTTGTGGGGGCAATAAGCCCACAAATAATACATACCCAGAAAATTGCGGGCAGAAACCCTTCGGTAAAGTCTTTAATCACCCCTTGCCGCAGTGTAAGCAATTTTGCAAGATACATAATCAGGGCGATTTTTGCCAGATCCGATGGTTGGAAAGACTGCCCGAATACGTTTATCCACCTTGACGCTTCATTTACCTCCTTGCCGCTCACTACTGTGTACATCAGGAGGGGTACAGAGATGAGCAAAAGCGTATTGGTTACCTTGGCAAATATTCTGTAATTGATAAGGTGAACGGCATAGACAATGACCACTCCAAGTATGAGTAGAATCGTATGCCTTAACAAATAGGACTCTGTATTCCCCCCCTTCATCCTAAACGCAAGCGTACTGGAGGCACTGTAAACCGCCAAGATGCTGATTAAGGAAAGGAGAAAAATTACAATCCAGATAATTTTATCGCCTTTGAGTTTTTGTAAAATCCAAGTAAACACGATATTTTTATATTAGATTTTTAACATTTTCTTTAAATTGTTTGCCTCTGTCTTCGTAGTTCTTGAACAAATCAAAACTTGCGCAACAAGGAGAGAGAAGTACACAATCTCCGGAGCGAGAAAGGGTTTTGGCAATCATTATCGCTTCTTTCATATCCGAAGCATAGCTTATTTTAGGTACTTTATCCTCAAAGGCAGACTCAAGTTTTTCCTTGTAGGGTCCGAGTATTATCAACGCCTTTACTTTTTCTTCTGCAAATGAAATGAGAGAGGTATAGTCATTGCCTTTATCCACCCCGCCAGCAATCCAAATCACTGGTTGTGTCATACATTCTAAGGCGTACCATGCCGCATCTACATTAGTGGCTTTGGAATCATTGATGAATAATACTCCGTTTACTGTGGCTACTTTCTCGAGGCGGTGTTCAATCGCTTGAAATGAGGGGAGATGTTTTTGGATTTCTTCGGGAGATAATCCATAAGCTCTCACTGCCAAAATTGCTGCCATTGTATTTGCTTCATTGTGTTTTCCTGTAATCTGCATGGTTAAAAAATCATATTTTTCATTCTGCATGATGAGGTTACCAGAACTTGAAAAAATATCTGCCAATGGGTCTTGGATACTAAAAGTTTTTTGTATGCCCATTGAGGGCTGAAAAGATAGCTCCTCCTTGGTGATAGGGTCATCGGTGTTCCAGATAAAAATGTCTTTTTCTGTCTGAAAACGACAAATCCCAAATTTGCTTGTAGCATAATTTTTCAACTTATAGTCATATCTATCCAAGTGGTCTTCGGTAATATTGGTTAGTACTGCTATATCTGGACGAAAGGATTCAATATCATCAAGCTGAAAACTACTGATTTCTAGGACGTAAAGAGGCATGGGGTTTCGCGCAACTTGCCAAGCAAAGCTTTTACCTATATTTCCTCCTAATCCTACATTTACTCCTGCCTTAGAAAGTAGGTGAAAAATAAGGGAAGCAGTGGTCGTTTTTCCGTTTGAACCGGTAACCGCTATAATTTTAGCACCCGTATATGAATAAGCAAATTCTATTTCAGAAACGATTTTTTTATCTCTTTTTCTTAATACTTTTATGACTTCTGCCTTTTCGGGAATACCGGGGCTTTTCATAATAATATCTGCTTCAAATAACTTCTCCAATGTGTGTTTATTTTCCTCAAAAGGAATACCTTCGGATTCGAGTACGGATTTGTATTGAGGCGCAATAAGCCCCGCATCGGATACCCACACCTCAAAGCCTTTTTCTTTGGCTAAGATTGCTGCTCCTATTCCACTTTCTCCGGCTCCAAGTATTCCTATTTTATTCATAAACTTTATTGAGTTCTATTATATTATTTTTTTTCTCATTGGCTCCCCTTCACACTCCAAACTGTTGGAGGTGGTGGTCTGTGTGCATATAGACTTGTCTTCCCCAATCTTCGGTCGAAAAGTTTCCAAAAATTGGGTGTTCTGGTGGCGTGAGGGTAGCGGCTTTTTCAAAATACAGTTGCATTTCGTCCAATAACCTTTTTTTATCTTTCTCAAAGTCAGTCGGTTTCGTCCCGTCTCTTTGAGGATTGACTTCTTTAGCGGTATTTACATTTTTTTGAAAAGACCTTCCTCTAAGAACCATCTTTTTGAGCCAACTCATTCTTGTGAGAAAATTCCCAATATGTTTGGGACGCACTTCGCCGGAGGCTACTTTGAGGCTATCATACAAATGACAAAGCATTTCGCCGGCATTCATCTTGCCCCAAAGTGCAATGGCATTAGGGGATAGTTTCTGAATCCTCTGTTCTAATTCATTTTTATCTGGTATATTGAAGAAGTTTTTCATTTCTTATCTCAATTTAAGCGTGGCAAAACATAATACACACAGTAAAATACAGATGATAAAAAAACGCATTACGATTTTAGATTCGTGCATCCCTCCAAGCTCATAGTGATGATGCAAAGGCGACATCCTAAACAATCGGTTTGCTCTTGCGTACTCCAACCCTTTTGTTCTTTTGAGGTATTTAAAATAAGCTACTTGTATAATAACGGAGAGGCTTTCTACGAAAAAAACGCCACACATAATCGGAATAAGCAACTCTTTTTTGACCATAAGTGCCATGATTGCAATAGCCCCCCCAAGCGCAAGGCTTCCGGTATCTCCCATAAATACTTGTGCAGGGTAGGTATTGTACCATAAAAATCCTACACAAGCCCCAACTAAGGCGGCTGCATAAATGATTAATTCAGCAGAGAGGGGAATATAGCTGATATTCAGGTAATCAGATAGAATCGCATTTCCTGACACATAAGCAAAAACCCCCAATGTTGTACCCACAATAGCCGAAGTACCTGCCGCAAGCCCGTCAATCCCATCAGTGATATTGAC
>CAUJFT010000327.1 GCA_963169475.1 Bacteroidota bacterium
AGCCATTGAGGCAACGGTTAGTATTTTCCCTCCATTAACACAAGCAGGCTGGTAGTTTGCGGCATTCATGGAGCTATTGCCCGCTGCGATAGCCACCCATGTTCCGCTATTAGAAAGGTTGAGTATAGAAGTTTTATACACTGAATTGGTTGCACAGTTTGCTGCGCTAAACGGACCACCAAGGCTAAGATTAACCACATCTCCAGCTATATCTTTTGAGGCTACATGGTCTATCCCTGAAATAATCGTAGAAGAAGGAGAGCTAGGGGTGCTACAAGAGGCAAAAACCTTCACAGGAACCACCTTAGCACCAGCAGAAACACCCACAACCCCTGAGCCGTTATCTTTTGCGGCTGCGATACCCGCGCAATGCGTACCGTGACCGTTACAATCGTCTGCTGTTCCTCCCACTTTGGAAACGGCAAATGTACCAGTAATCACATTCAAATCGGGGTGGTCAAGGTCAATTCCGGTATCTACAATCCATATCCAAGTATTTTTCGTACTACCGTTGGCAAAGCCTCCTGCATTCGTAATACCGCAAGGGGTACTTTGAGCCAAGGGAGACTCCACGGTTTCGCGTCCAGGAGCAAGCTGTATTTCAACATCTGGTTCAATGGATACTACATTGGGGTCTTTTTTTAATGTCGCAATTTCTTCTTCCGAAAGTACTGCCGCAAATCCTGAAAAAGCATGATAATAGCTTTGTTTAACTTTATCCGCCGTAATCTTATGTTTTTGAGTAAACGCGGTGATTAATTGGTCGGATTTTCTGCTGTTTTGGTCAGAAAAAGTTTGTTTTTCTTCCCTTGTGTACGCCTTCTTCGCACTAGACTCTACAGATTTTGTAGAAGGGATAGCCGTTTCACTAAGCTGAACAATATACTGCCCCTTAATAGGGTTAAAACCTTCAGGAACGGGGAGCAATTTTGCATTTTCAGCATTGGTAAATGAGACAGGTTTTTCGTCTGATAAAACTACACCAAAGGAAGCCCATAATCCAAGGGCAAGAGCAGGAAACAAAATATTCTTCATCATAAATTAATTATTTTAGGTTAAGTAGAAAAATGTATTTTTTATTCTCATTTCGTTATCATAGGGGTGATATTGATTTTTTACGACTAAAAAATACAATAGTTCTGATTTACAAGTCCCTAATATTAGGGATTTGACAAAATATATGCGTTCCTTTGCCCTTTTCCGATACGATTTTAAAAGTTCCGCCGAGTTCCTCTGTTCTTTTTTTCATGTTATAGATTCCGTTTTGCGCGCTTTTCTCATGGATGTCGAAACCCTTTCCGTTATCGTGAACTTCCATATCAAAGGTGTCGTTTATCACATTTAAGCAAATAAAGACCTCTGTCGCTTCCGAATATTTTGCAATATTATTGATTGCCTCCTTAAAAATCAGGAAAATATTTTTTCGGACATTCATTCCCAAAGAAGTTGTTTTTAGGCTTGCTGATACCTCAAAAGAAAACGGGATATTTTTTATATCCAGCATTTCCCTAAGGTGGGTATTCATTTTAAAAGTAATATCTTCGAGTTTATCTCTCTTGGGGTTTATAGACCATACAATGTCTCCCATTGCGTCCAGAATATTTGTAGCATTAGTATGAATCCTTTCCAAAAGAAGTAGAACTTTGTGTGGGTCTTTTTGCCATTGATGTCGTGCTACTTCGCTATAAATTTTTATACTGCTAAGGGTTGCTCCGATGTCATCGTGCAAATCTTGTGAAATTTTATCGCGTATTTGCTGCATTTTTTGATTAAGCTGTTCATTTTTTTCGAGTTCTTTAATTAAGGCATCTTGCGACCACAGTTTTTCCGCCTCTATATTACGAACCTTGTATAATAGTGCAATATTGAAAAAGAAAACCTCTATTAGCGTTCCAATTCCCGAAAAAACTACTGCATTGCTGACCAAAAAAATCCCCCAAAGCATAAGCCATGAAAATATAATTGCTATTGCGTTTCCTACTAAGGCAAAAAGCGCACCAATAAGCAAATACTTAGCAAGTGGATTTCTGGCTTTGAGTACCTCTCTAATGAAATAGATAGCCAGCCCAAATAAGAAAAGAGAAGCTCCATAGAATAAGAATAAGGCTATTTTTTTCTCTTCCAATAATACTCCCCCAAGCCCTACTAAGGATACGATTAATACAAAATACTCTGATAGGATAATTTTTTGGTTAAGTTTGGGCTGCTTCTTCTCTAATTCCAGATAATAGCGGGCAAAACGAAAATAAAAAAAATGTACAATTAGTGATAAAATCCCTCCTAATAAAACCTCTGGAATAATGTTATAATTAAAAAACACGTCTAAGTTATAATAACCCTCCGTTTGATTTCCATAATAACAAAATAGGGACGATAGATATAAGGCATACCAAATATATTCAATCCTTCTAACCAAAAACCATTGGAAGAGGCTAATCGCCATCTGAAAAAAAAGTACAGAAACCAGTAAAGCATTAAAAAGAAACCTATACCTATGCGCAAAAAGGCGGGAACCTCTTTGTTTTATAAAACCGGACTTTGTCAAGAGCAAAAAGTTATAGACAAATATACTCCGAACTTCTTTTGTCCAAAGCCTTACTTCATATACTCCATTTGGCGGAATTGTAACCGCTATCCCTGTTTGAGTGAATGGAAGTGTCTCAAAGGAGTACCGGACAGTTTTATCTATTTTTTTGAGTAAAACACAACGGTTGGCAGAGTCTCTTATGTCGGCTACCCAAACGATAGAAACAGGGTGATAAATGTAAAAAGTAGTGCTATCTTTATCCTTATTTCTTAGCATAAATTTACAACCCGTAAATGGTTTTTCTTCATACTTCATAAAGGATGCAGTATCTTGTATTATAGCAAAGCTCCATTCGTTCTCGTAATTACTACAAGCCCAAAAGGTAATATTTCCCTCAATAGACAAAGGAAGGGTACGTTCATTTATCTGCACAGGAGTATGCGCAGCCAGAAGATTATTCAATAAAGTAAACAAGACAGTTAAAAAAAAAAATATTTTTCCTAATAACTGAATGAGTTTATTCTTTCTTTTTTTCATTTCTATTTGATTTAGGACAATTTTCTAAAATTTTGGGTTTTTTTTCGGAAATTTGCCCCACAAAATCATATCGCTATTATAGAACGCAAACATAAATAAAATCTTATGATTCTGTCAGATAAAAAAATATTAGAAGAAATCGAAAATGGCAATATTCTCATAGAACCCTTTGACCGGGCTTATCTTGGAAGTAATAGTTATGATGTGCATTTAGGTAAATATTTGGCAGCCTATACCGATAGAGAACTTGATGCTCGCAAGCACAACAAAATAGAAGAAATCCTTATACCCGAAGAAGGATATGTGCTTCACCCGGGTACGCTTTATCTTGGAGTAACCCAAGAATATACGGAAACTCACCGGCACGTACCATTTTTGGAAGGGAAAAGCAGCACCGGCAGATTAGGAATTCATATTCATGCCACAGCAGGAAAAGGAGATGTCGGTTTTTGTAATACATGGACGTTAGAGATTACGGTAGTTCACCCGGTGAGAATATATGCCGGAATGCCGGTAGGGCAGCTTATTTATTTTGAGGTGGACGGAGACGTAATTCGTCCTTATCACACTAAATCTAACGCCAAATATACTCTACGTACTGACAAACCCGTAGAAAGCATGATGTGGAAGAATCTTTTTTAGGTTTTCATCTGCTTATTTTTGGTAACTAATTACCTTTTTTAGGCATAAATTCGTTAGAGTAGTATAGCATTTAAATGAAAAGAGGGTTTTTTATCCATTTGCTTTTCTGTTTGCCTCTCATTTTTTGAATTTTCTAATTTAGTATCACCATGAATAGGAGGTTTTTTACCACATTTCTTTTTGTAATCTTACTTTTTGAGGGGTTCTCTCAATCCGTTACCCTCCTATCCGCAACAAAAGACGGGGAAATTATCATACAGGTAAATGTGCCGAACATTGAGGTTACAAAATCGGGTTCTGTAAAGATTCCAGATGAAAAATCCGGCTTTATCCTGAAAAATGGGGCGCCCAATATTCAGAAATTGACAGTTTCTATGATTATTCCGGACATAGCGGGAATGAAAACAGAAGTTCTTGCTTCTGATTTTTATGAAATACCGGATATTTACGTAACGCCTTCCAAGGGAAATATTTTCCGTGATACGAACCCCAAAGATGTTCCTTTGAGAGAAGGAAAAGAATATTCCGAAAACGATTTTTTCCCAAACTCCCTTGCAGAGTTAAAATCTCCCTACATTGTGAGGGATTTTCGCGCACAAAGCCTATGGATTTATCCGGTTCAATATAACCCCATAACCAAAATACTACGGGTATTTAAGACCATAACGATTCGCGTCTATCCAGAAGGGGTAAACCCCCAAAACCTATACCAACGACAACAACAAGTGATTGCTATCGAACAAGAGTTTTCAGAAACTTATCGCCGACAATTTATTAATTATGAGGCAATCGCAACCTATACTCCCATTTCAGAATCAGGGTCTATGTTGATTATTTGCCCTCCTGCATTCTTACAAGCGATGCAGCCTTTTGTAAACTGGAAACAGCAAAAAGGGATTCCGGTAGAAATAATAGATTTAGCTACTGTCGGAAATACCCCTACGCAGATTAAAGATTATATTAGTCAATATTATACCCAAAATCATACCCTTAAATACGTTCTCCTAGTAGGGGACAATGCTCAATTACCTTGTATGACTTATAACGGAAATCCGTCAGACAATGCCTATGCCTACCTTTTGGGGACAGACTCCTACCCAGAGGTATTCATGGGAAGATTTTCAGGAGAAAATGTGCAAGAAATAGAAACCCTAGTTGCTAAGGTTATTCAATACGAAAAAACACCTTCCAATACTGCTTCATGGTATCATAAAGGTATTTGCATTGCCTCCGAACAAGGACCCGGCGATGATAACGAGATGGACTATGAGCATGAGCATAATATCCGAACCCAATTGCTTTCTTATACTTATACTACCGTTTCGGAGTTGTACGATGGAACACAAACGAATACTGGCTATGTAGATGCCCCCGGTAACCCGATAGCAAGCGACCTTAGTACGCTTGTAAATAGTGGGGTAGGGCTGATTAACTATACCGGTCATGGAGGACCCACCGAAATCGTAACCACAGGACACAGCGTTCAAGACGTTCTTGGACTGACAAATACAAACCAATTTCCCTTTTTATGGGAAGTGGGATGCGTGAGTGGAGAATTTATGAATACTACCTGCTATGCCGAAGCGTGGCTTAGAGCCACCCACCCCGTGAATAATAGCCTTACTGGTAGCGCAGGGGTGTTTGCCTCTACCATTAACCAATCATGGGATCCTCCAATGGAAGGACAAGACGCAATGAATGACATTCTCACAGAAAGTATTGCGGGAAATATTAAAAGAACATTTGGCGGTATCTCCTTTAATGGTTGTATGCAGATGAATGATGTTTATGGTACAAATGGGGCAGATATGACTGATACGTGGACCTTATTTGGAGACCCCTCAATTATGATGTTTACAAACACCCCCCAAGCAATGACGATTACTCATAACGCTACAGTTAATCTTGGTAGTTACAGCTTCCCTATAAACGGAAGTGTAGAGGGGGCTTTCGTTGCTCTCACTCAAAACAATGAAATTATTGGGACGGG
>CAUJFT010000328.1 GCA_963169475.1 Bacteroidota bacterium
ATCCCATCTCCCATGATAGATTCACCGTCCACCTTGAAAGCATAATAATTTTCTTTGATATATTTTGCTAACTCCGGATTGGTGAAGGTGTATTTATCCATGTTTTTACAAGGACCGCACCATACTGTATAAAAATCTAAAATATACGGCTTATTAGTCGTTTTGGCTTTATACTCCACCTCGGCAAGTTTACCAGCGTGAAACCTCACCCCGCTCTCTTCAGTACTGAAAGAAGTGAGCAAAATACAGAACAATGGTAATAAAAGGAAGAATAACCGTTTCATATATTTATTGATTAAATTTAAGGGGCTATAATTACAAAAGATAATAACCGCAAAGTAACTAAAATCTCTCCAAATAATAAACACTTTTTATCTATATTTTTATTGTTTCGTTTAAAATAACATGCTTTTTAACACTAATCTACTTTTTTATGACAATCAACAAAGCCCCTCGTATTGAGCAAAACGAAATATCACACTTAACTCTGTTTTGGTATAAGTCTCATAGATGCTACGCCAATACCGAATTTACCTCACACCATACACCTATAATAGCAGAAATATTACACATCGCTTGTTATTGTCGTTGAAAAATGTCAAAAAAAATAATCTAATACATTCCCCTTAATACAAACCAAAAGGATAGGAATCATGGTATAATTTTGTACTTTTGTCTCTATTTTTGATAAAAGTCATTATTATGTCTATAGCTTTGGCACAACAAGAAGGATTCCAGATTCATTTACCTTTATTTGAAGGTCCTTTCGATTTGTTATTATTTTTTATAGAAAGGGACGAAATAGACATTTATGATATTCCTATCTATAAAATTACCCAAGATTTTTTGGCATATCTTCAGATGATACAATATTTGAATATAGAAGTCGCCTCCGAATTTATTCTGGTAGCGGGTACATTGATGCGGATTAAGTCAAAAATGTTACTCCCGCGCCCGGATTTAGATGAAAAAGGTCAAGAGAT
This sequence comes from Bacteroidota bacterium, assembly GCA_963169475.1. GTDB lineage: Bacteria > Bacteroidota > Bacteroidia > J057 > J057 > JAAFHL01. The sequence continues at coordinate 984 of CAUJFT010000328.1, forward strand.
AGACCCAAGAGAAGAGCTTGTAGCGCGTCTGTTGGAGTACAAAAAATATAAATCCGTCTTAGATGAACTTGTTGCCATGGAAGAAGTGCAAGCCCAAAGAGTAGAAAGAGGAGGGATTGCCGCAGAGCTTAAAATCATCACTCAATCTGAAAACTCTATGGAAGAATTAGAGAACTTAGACCCTTATCACTTGATGAAGGTCTTCAAAAAGATATGGGAAAATTTTGAAAACGAATCCCGTAAACCAAGACACGTAATCCGTGAGTATCCCTATAAAATCGAAAACGTAAGAAATCATATTCGTTTGCTTGCTGAACGGAAAGGAAAAATAGACTTTGTGAATATCATTATGGAAAATCCAGACCGTGTTTGGTTGGTCTTTTGTTTTTTGGCTATTCTGGAGCTTACCCAAGAAAAAATCATCAGCATTTCTGTTGGCATTGATTATAACCAATTTTGGATTATAAGACGAAAGGAAGAGACCCTTTAAACCAAATAGCCCAAATAGCGTTTTACAAGGATATGACATTTATCAAATCAGTAAAGTTTTTTTTTACTACGCTAACTATAATAGGATTAGCGGGGTTAGTGCTTCTGGGGGTTCAAGGATATAACCAGAGTTTTTTATCTTTAAATCGTCTTCATTTCGCAATAGGAGATGAGGTTTTTCCACATTTAACACATCTTGCAGATGGAGTACTTCTGACTACACTTATGGGATTCCTTTATGCAAATAAAGATAAGGCTTGGATTGGAACAATGGCTTGGAGTCTATTGATGATGGCTTTTATAATAAATATTTTGAAATATAACATCTTTGAGACGTGGGCAAGACCGCCTCTTGTATTGGGGAAAGAACAAATCCACTACATTACCACCCAAAACGAATGCTGTAATACGTTTCCTTCGGGTCATAGTGCGACCGCTGTTTGCATGTTTACCTTTTTTGCCTTTCAGTGGGAAAAACAGCGCGCTTATTATGGTATTCTTGCAGGAATTGCTGCTATCCTTCTTGGCTATTCTCGGATTTACATTGGAGTACATTTTTTGGGAGATGTACTATTCGGTAGCTTATTGGGTTTTTTGTTTGCTTTTGCCGGACTTCAATGGGTTTACCCGCGATTGTTACTATATTTTCAAAAAAAATCTGACAATCCTCTGAAATATTATACTTTTTTTATACGACTGATAGCGGTAATCCTAATGATTTATGATATTCATAGAATTTATTCAATATATCGCCTTGCCTCCTAAATATTAGACTCATCATTATATTTTTAATTTAGATATGATAAAACTAATTTCAACATTAATTGTAATCCTTGCTTTATACCTTCCGGCATTTGGTCAGAAAGAAATAAAGGAAGAGAACCGAAAAAAAACTCCGGTTACCTTAGAAGATTTGTGGCTCAAAGGGACTTTTATGCCTCAGTTTCCCAATGAATTTCGGTGGATGAAAGATGATCACTACTACTCCGTGATGGAAGAGGGGGGGATTGCTCGCTATTCTATTAAGAATGAACAAAAAGTAGAAGACCTTGTAAAACTTTCTGCTATCCCCCTCAAAGGTATGGAAGTTCAGGAAATCGAATCCTATGAGTTCAACGAAGACGAAACCAAAATCCTACTAACTGCCAAATCAGAAAGTATTTACCGCCACTCTTCCAAAGAGGTGTGCGCGGTTTGGGACAGGGACAAAAAGAAGTTTCATTTACTTCAAGAAGGCAAAAAAATCAGCAATGCAACCTTTTCGCCTAATGGCACCAAAGTGGCTTATGTTTTTGAAAACAACTTATACCTTTATGACCTAAACCTATCAGAATCTATAGCAATTACCACTGACGGAAAAAATAATGCCATTATTAACGGCGCAACAGATTGGGTATATGAAGAAGAGTTTTCTTTTAAAACTGCTTTTGACTGGTCGCCCAAGAGCGACAGAATAGCATTTTATCGTTTTGACGAATCCGATGTAAAGGAATTTTCTATGGAAATGTATGGAAGCCTTTACCCCACTCAATACACCTTTAAGTATCCCAAAGCTGGCGAAAAAAACGCCCTTGTAGATATTTATCTCTATGATATTCCTTCCAAAAAACTTATTCAGGCAGATTTAGGCGCAGTAAAAGACCAATATATCCCCCGCATCAAATGGACACAAAATAATGATATTCTTGCAGTAATGAAGATGAATCGCCTTCAAAATCAGCTTGACATTATTCAAATCAATGCCGAAACCGGAAAATCTACCGTGATGCTTACCGAAAAAAGCAATACCTATATTGATGTTTCGGACGATAAATGGATTTTTCTAAAAAATCACCCCGACATGCTTTGGTTAAGTGAGCAAAACGGGTTTAACCACATTTATAGATACGCAATGGACGGAAAACTCATCAATCAGATAACGACAGGGCTGTTCGAGGTTTCTTCCGTATTGGGAGTGGACGAGGCTAATGATAGAATTTATTACCTCTCTACCGAAATCTCTCCCTTGGAAAGACATCTTTATCATATTGGGTTAGATGGGAAAGGGAAGACAAGAATCACCAAAGCCACCGGCACTCATGACATTACGTTGAGTTCTGCTTACACTTATTTTGTGGACTCATATAGTACAATGGAAATACCCGGAACTACTGACTTGTGCGAAGCGAAAGACGGAAAAGTGATGAAAAATTTGATAAATAATGAAGCACTTCGAAAAAAATTAGCCACAACAGAGTTGGGAAAACCCGAATTTTTTACCTTTAAAAACGATGAGAATATTACCCTTAATGGTTGGATGATAAAACCCGCCGATTTTCAAAAAAATAAAAAATACCCAGTATTAATGTATGTTTATGGGGGACCCGGCTCTCAAACTGTTCAGAATCAATGGGGGTATTCTAACTATCTCTGGTATCAACTCCTTGCTTCCAAGGGTTATATTGTGGTTTCTGTGGACGGGAGAGGCACAGGGGCAAGAGGGGCTGATTTTAAAAAATGTACTTATGCCGATATGGGCAAAATCGAATTGCATGACCAAGTTGAAACCGCAAAATACCTCCAAACCCTTAGTTATGTGGACAAAAATAGAATTGGTATCTGGGGCTGGAGCTTTGGAGGCTACATGACCTCCTTGTGCCTCACAAAAGGAAATGGAATCTTTAAAGCCGGTATTGCAGTAGCTCCCGTTACAAATTGGCGTTTTTATGATACTATATATACCGAAAGATACCTCAAAACACCCCAAGAAAATGCAGCTGGCTATGATGAAAACTCCCCTATTAATTACGCAAAGGACCTAAAAGGAAATTATCTTTTAGTACACGGAAGTGCAGACGATAATGTACATTTACAAAACTCTATGGAATGGATAACGGCACTCGTCAAAAGCGGCAAACAATTTGAAATGATGGTTTATCCGAACAAAAATCATAGCATTGGAGGAGGAGCTGCCCGCTATCATTTATATAGCAAAATGACGGACTTTATCCTCAAAAATCTATAAATGCTATACGATGTAGCATATAAATTAGACCATAAGCGGCAAAACGAAATATAAACAAAAAAATATCCGGTTAAATCAACTTAACCGGATATTTTTTAGGGTTTTGCAAAACGAAATGTAAACTACTGATACTGTATAGTGAGCGGAGGTATAGAATCAGCATTATAAGTTTGCATAAAATTAATCTCGGAAGAAATTTTGTAAGAAAGCGGTATCATTTTTCAGCATTTCCAATTTTTCTATCACCATTTGTTTAAGCTCGGTGAGGTTTTTTGGGGTAATCCCTTTCAAGATAGTTCCCTTAAAATATGCCCAAAATGTTTCAACGGGATTAAGTTTAGGAGAATAAGGAGGTATATCATGGTTATTTGAAAACACCGCTCATTGAGTGGGTTTATTTATCTATTACGAGTTTTTCTGTCCAGGCTCCTCCGAAATCAGACCGAATGGAGAGGGTATAATATCCGGTTGGGAGTTGGAGGAGTACAAATCCGGTTTGGGAGTTACCGGCAGGGAAGCTCACGGATTGTTGATATACGGTTCTACCGCTGATATCGGTTATCGTAAGCTGTCCTTTGAGGGC
>CAUJFT010000329.1 GCA_963169475.1 Bacteroidota bacterium
ACGGCAACATCAATGGTGGAGATGATGTATTTATAACGAGTACAATCACGGCAAACGGAATTTCCGGTGACCCGGGTTATTTTGGGTTTAGCGGAGTTACAAATGGTACTTATTATTTCAAGTTCCCTCGTCAAGTAAAAAACTATTTCCTTACTAACTCTTCCGCCGGCAACCCACTTTTGGACTCCGATGTCAATAGATTTTCGGGCGAGTCTGCCCTTTTTGTTGTCAATGGAAACGATATTAATGAGGTTGATGCAGGATATTCCATTTCATTTCCGGTATGCCCGAGTGTATGTGAAAAACAGTTTATCGAACAATATAGCATAAGCAAGCCTGAAGTTATTTTTGACATAGAAAATGATACTTTTAGATTGCCTAAATTTGACGCAAGTTTGGGTGAATTGCTAAAAACAGAAATAGAAGCGAAAGCCGATATTCGTATGTTTTATCAGTTTGAAAATAGAGGGTTGGCCCCAAGAGACATCTTTTTTGCATATTTTGATACCACTTTAACACGAGGACCCGGCTTGGGTAGCGGACTACTATTTACTGCACAAGATACCGTTATCAATACTACGCTCCCTCCTACTGATAATGTTAATTTTTCAGGAGCAGACTATATTACGGACTCTCTATTTATCGGTTCTTTTATAAGCGACACAGCACTTACCTCCCCGATAGACTTAGCGACATTCACGGGTTTAGACTCTCTTGATTATCTATTTAATGCGATTTCATACACTGTAGCACCGTCTTCCGGAACGCTCTACCGCCTATACCTGACTTTTGCAAGGGTAGAGGTAACGATAAGATACACTTACTGTAAGAGAACTTGCGCCTCTATAGGAGATTTTGTTTGGAATGATTTAAACAAAAACGGGATTCAAGACCCCAATGAACCCGGACTTGCCAATATTTCTGTTAGTTTATTTGATATAAGCGGAAATATTGTAGGCGTAACCCAAACAGATGCCTTCGGACATTATACGTTTAGCAATATTCAACCCGGACAATATAGTGTAGGGTTTAGCGTTCCCGTAGACTACACCCTTACACAAGCGGGTGCAGGTGGTAATTCGGCAAATGATAGCGACCCTGACCCAAATACGGGAATTACTCCTGTATTTACCTTAGGCGAGTCTGAAAACAAAACAGATATAGATGCGGGTATGTATTTTCAGTCTAAAAACACCGCTAACCTTGGCAATTTTATATGGTATGATGAAAACAAGAATGGGATTCAAGAAACCGGAGAGGTTGGAGTTGCCAACGTAACGGTTACTTTATACGATGGGACTACCAATAATGCAATAGGTACAGCCGTAACAAATACTGATGGGGAGTATTATTTTAGAAACCTCCGTGCAGGTACTTATAGAATCGGAATCACACAACCCCAAGGCTATACGCTTTCTCTCTATAATCAAGGAGGAGATGACAACGCCGATAGCGACATCAACCCCACTTCGGGACTTACCGATTTGATTAACCTGTCTAATACAGACGATTATAGTTGGGATGTAGGCTTGGCACTTACCGCTCCGCTTACCGCAAATGTAGGTGACTATGTATGGGACGACTTAAATAAAGACGGGATTCAAGATGCTAAGGAGCCGGGGGTACAAGGCATTACCGTTACGCTTTTTGATACTACCAACACAGTAGTTGCCGTAACAAAAACAGATGCTTTTGGTAAATACATCTTCAATAATGTAGAAATAGAGATTTCTCCCTCAAATTACAGAAGTAATTACTATATTACCTTTAACGTCCCTTCAAATTACGACGTTACTATCCCTAATGCTACCGCAGACGAAAGCGATAGCGACATTGCTCTCTCTGGAATTACTCCTATATTTATTCTGAACCCCGGCGACAATCTTTTAACGATTGATGCAGGTATTTATAGGAATGATTTGGTTGGGTCTGCTTCTATTGGAGATTTTGTATGGTTAGATAAAAACAAAAATGGTATTCAGGATACCGATGAAAAGGGAATACCCGGTATCACCGTTACCTTATTAGACAATGCGGGAAACCCTATTGCCTTAACGGTTACAGACATTGATGGCTATTACCTCTTCCCTAATTTAGAGGCAGGAAATTATGTAGTCGCTTTTTCTAACCTTCCTTTCGGGAGTGAACTCACTATCACCGGACAAGGAACTTCTGCTCTTGACAGTGACCCCAATCCCCAAACCGGCAAAACCCCTGTAATTGTACTTGCTGCCGGAGAGCAAAATCAAGAGGTTGATGCCGGAATTGTATCTGCAGTTTCGGAGAACGGAAATGCGAGTGTAGGAGACTTTGTTTGGTATGACCTTAATTTTAATGGCTCTCAAGACCCTAATGAACCCGGAGTAGCCGGAGTAACCGTTACTTTGAGCAACCTCTCCAATACGGTTATCCTTAGCACTAACACTAACGGTGCAGGAAGATACCTTTTCAACGGACTCAATCCTGATGAGTATATCCTTACTTTCTCTGGGATTCCTACCGGATATTCTATTACCACAAAAGATGCCGATAGTAACAACGAAAAAGACAGTGATGTAGATCCGCTTACGCTCCAAACCATTTCTTTCATTTTGGGAGACGGACAAAATGACCTTTCATGGGATGCAGGGATTCACAATCCTACGCCCACTGCTTCTTCCATTGGAGATTTTGTATGGAATGATTTAAATCAAAACGGAATCCAAGAACCCAATGAACCGGGAGTAAGTGGCATTGGCGTATTCTTATACAATAGTGCCAACGAATTTATCGCCGCCACGGTTACTAATGATAACGGGTTCTATCTTTTCCCTGATGTAGCACCCGGCGACTACATTATCGTATTTGCGAATCTTCCCGCAGGCTTCGACTTCACAACGCCTAATAATCCTGGTGGTACGGAAGCCACAGACAGCGACCCCAATCCTTTGACCGGACAGACTGACGTATTTACGTTGCCTCCCGCTACCAATCTAACCGATATTGATGCAGGAATATTTACGTCAAGAGCAGCAGTAGGAGATTTTGTGTGGGAAGATACCAATAATAACGGGCTTCAAGACGTGAATGAGAAAGGAATTTCAGGAATTACTGTTTATTTGCAAAATGCAGGTACTACCATTGCCTCAATCGTAACAAATGGAAATGGTGGATATTATTTCTCCAACTTAGTTCCTGATAATTATGAAATTACTTTTGCCGATATTCCGCTCAACACATTGATTACCATACAAGATGCCGGAGGAAACGCATTTGATGCAACAGATAGCGACGCAGACCCTCAAACTGCAATGATTCCGAGCTTTCCACTTGCCCCCAAAGAGATAAATCTCACCTATGACATCGGGCTGTATGGTGCCCCTCATTCTACTGTTACCGGTATTGTATGGTTTGACGATGGAGACGGAATCAGACAAGATACCGAGCTTCCGGTAGCAGGAGTAACGGTAAGCCTTGTAGATATTGTTACAGGCGAAACCCTCTCCCTTACTGTTACCAATTCAGATGGGGTTTACTTCTTTGACAATGTCCCCTCCGGAACGTTTGAGGTTATTTTCTCTATCCCTCAAGAAGGATTAACTCTTACTATCACAGATGCTAACGGAAATGCAAACGATGACAAAGATAGTGATGTAACAGCAATCACCCCTCCGGGTACTTATCCCTTAATCGCCACAGGCGGAACAATTACCGTAAATCCGGGAGATAATCTTGCTGGACCCGATGCCGGTATCCTGCCCTCTGCCGGACTAAAAGGAATGGCTTGGACTGACAATAACGTCAATGGGGTTAGAGAAACTAATGATTTAGGGATAAGACAAGTAAAAGTAAAATTATTCGCTTCAACCGACCCCAATACTGTCATTAGAACAACCGTTACAGGAGGAGAAGGACTGTATCAATTCCTAAACCTTACTCCCGGAGTATCCTATATTGTTAAGTTTGACTCTATTCCGTTACGCTCATGGACATTACAGTTTGCAGGAAGCGATACTACAAAAGATAGCGATGTTTTTAATTACTTTACGGCAATAGACTCTACCGATAAAGGGAAAACTCCCGTATTGTCTCCTTTGCGTATAGGAGAAATAAGACCCTTTATTGATGCTGGCTACCTCCGCATTGGCGACATATTCCCCGTTGTTTTAACCACCTTTAATGGGCTTCTTTCGGGAGGAGATGCAATCCTCAATTGGAAAACCGTAACCGAACAAAATAGCGCGCATTTTATTATCCAGCGTTCTCTAAATGGATTCTCCGCAAATTCAGTAGGGGAAGACATAGGAACGGTAACCGCAAAAGGAAATTCTTTTGAAGAAGTACAATATCAATTTAAAGATGTGAATGTTTCTGCACTCAACGTAAAAACTGTATGGTATCGCCTCAAAATGGTGGACATCGACGGACAATTTGAATACAGCGACAACGTAGTAGAAATCCGGTTAGAAGAAGAAAATACAACTATTTATTGTTTACAATATCCTAACCCCGCTACTAATATGCTTTCTATTGATTATCAATTATTCAATGCAAAGTATGGAGAAATAAACATTATTAATGCCTTAGGACAGACGGTTTATTCTTCAGCAATTGATGCAAATCCAATGGTTCAGACATTAAAAATAAACACTTCTTCTTGGGCGAGAGGTGCGTATTCGATTCGTATTTCGTCCGAAAGCAGTGTCTTAACTAAAAGATTATTGTTAGAATAGTCTTACTTCCCTCAACCCAAACCGCAGTGGATGTGAATTCATTGCGGTTTTTTTATTCTTTCCTCAAAGGTGATTTTATCATGTTAGGGCAGCACAAAACAATTTCTTTCGCGAAGTAGTTTCAAGTCTTTAAATAACTTCTAAATGGTATAAAGTGAACGTTCAGGATATTTTAGGAAGGTATATAGAGGATGCCGATTTTCAATTGCTTGCCAAAGCCGCAATACAAGAAAAATACGGAAAATTCAATATTAAAGGGGGAGCCGGAAGTCAATTTTCATTTTGGATAAGCGCATTATTTAAGTCCCTAAAACGTCCCATTTTAGTGATTATGAATGACAAAGAGGACGGACTTTATGCCCATTCTGATTTATCCGTTTTACTGCCAGAAGCAGAGCTTTATTGGTATCCTACCTCCTATAAAAAACCCTATCAATTAGAAGATGTGGACAATGCCAATGTTGTTCAACGCGCCGAAGTGCTAAACAATCTCAATCATTCCGAAACTCACCGTCCCATTATCGTTACTTTCGCCGAAGCATTGTACGAAAAAGTTGTCAATCGGCGCTCCTTGTTAAAGCATACCTTTGAAGTCAAAAAAGGAGATACCTTTGGAATGGATTTTTTGGTAGATTTATTGGACGAATACGGATTTGAACGAGAGGAATTTGTCTATGAACCCGGACATTTTTCTATTAGAGGGGGAATTTTAGATGTCTTTTCTTTCGCCTCCGATATTCCTTACCGCATTGATTTTTTTGGGCAGGAAGTAGAAAGCATCAAAACCTTTGATGTCGTTAGCCAAATGACTGATAGAGAGATTCATCGCATTTGCCTAATTCCCAATATTCAAACCAAAATTATAAAAGAAGAAAGAGTTTCCTTGTTAGAATATATTCACCCTGATACCCTAATTTTTACCCGAAGTATAGACTTTATACAGACAGAATTGGATAGGATATTCGAAAAAGCACAAAAGTATTACGACACCTTGTTTAATGCTACGGGGGGAAGTAGCCTTACCGTAAAACCGGAGACCATTTATCTGAATAAAAACCAATTTTTAGCGGAAATACAAGGATTGGGGGTAGTAGAAATAGGAAATAAAGCCTTCTACCCTAAGCATCATTACCAATTAGAGTGGCGGGGAAACGCCCAGCCAGAGTTTCACAAAAATTTTGAATGGTTGTGTAAATTCATGGACGAGCAACATAAAAATGACTATATCAATTTTTTTCTTTCCGAAAATGACAATCAGTTTATCCGTTTAAGAGAGATTTTTCACGCCTTTCATCATGATGAGCTTTTTACCGACGTTAAAGGAGTCGTTCATCACGGATTTATTGACCATCAACTAAAAATTATCCTTTATACAGACCACCAGATTTTTGACCGCTATCATAAATATAAGGCAACTTCCAACGCCAAAAAATCCCAAGCCCTTACCCTCAAAGAATTGAGAGAATTAAAATCAGGGGATTACGTAACCCATATTAATCATGGAATTGGACAATTTGCCGGATTACATAAGGTACAGATTGGGGAGCATCTACAAGAAGCCATAAAGGTTATTTTTCAAGGAGGAGACGAAGTACTTGTCAATGTAAATGCGCTTCATAAAGTTTCCAAATATGTAGGGAAAGATGGAGATGCTCCCAAACTTTCCAAACTTGGCTCCGGGGCTTGGGAAAAAGCCAAAGCCAAAACCAAAGCCAAAGTAAAGATGCTTGCCTTTGACCTCGTGAACCTATATGCCACGCGAAAAGCCCAGCCCGGATTTGCATTTACGCCGGATAGCTACCTTCAACAAGAGTTGGAAGCCTCCTTTATGTACGAGGACACCCCTGACCAAGTCAAAGCCACAGAGGACATTAAGGCGGACATGGAAAATACCCACCCCATGGATAGACTTATCTGCGGAGATGTAGGATTCGGAAAAACGGAGGTCGCCATTCGTGCCGCCTTCAAAGCCGTTACAGATAGTAAACAAGTTGCCATACTTGTGCCTACTACTATTCTCGCACTCCAGCACTTCAAAACCTTTGTGTCAAGGCTAAAAGGATTTCCTGCCAATGTTGATTACATCAATCGTTTTCGGTCTTCCAAAGAAATCAAAGAGACCCTCCAAAGAGTAGCCGAAGGGAAAGTAGATATCTTGATAGGTACACACCGCCTTGTATCCAAAGATGTAATATTCAAAAATCTGGGATTATTAATTATAGACGAAGAGCAGCGTTTTGGGGTAAACGTAAAAGATAAACTCAAAATGATGAAAACAACAGTAGATACCCTGACCCTAACCGCCACCCCGATTCCGCGTACCTTGCAGTTTTCGCTTTCGGGTATCCGCGACTTATCCACTATCAGCACGCCTCCTCCCAATAGACAACCCATAGAAACCATTCTCACTACCTTTGATGCCGTCCAAGTTCGCGACGCCATTAGCTACGAACTCAAACGCGGCGGGCAGGTTTTTTTTATTCACCCCAGAGTAAAAGACATTCTTGAAGTAGCCTCCGGCATACTCAAACTTGTCCCGGATGCCCGTATCCGAATCGCCCATGGGCAAATGCACGGAGACAAACTCGAAGAGGTAATGACAGATTTTATAGAAGGAAAATTTGATATTTTGGTATCTACTACCATTGTAGAATCGGGATTAGACATTCCTAATGCTAATACAATCCTCATAAACGAAGCAAACAAATACGGACTTTCAGAACTACACCAGATGCGCGGGCGCGTAGGACGCTCCAACCGTAAGGCATTTTGTTATTTAATTGCCCCTCCGGAAATCAGCCTTACCACTGATGCCAAAAAAAGATTAAAGGCAATGGAAGAGTTTTCGGATTTAGGAAGCGGCTTTCATATCGCCATGAAAGACTTGGACATACGCGGTGCCGGAGACCTGCTCGGAGGAGAACAATCCGGATTTATTTCGGAAATCGGATACGAAATGTATAACCGAATCCTCTCCGAAGCCATCTTGGAACTAAAAGAAGAGCATTTCTCCGATTTATTCCAAGAAGAAATCAAAAAACGAAAAGCCATTTTAGTAGATGACGTTCATATAGACTTGGACTTAGATATCAAAATTCCGGAAATGTATATTCCGGGAATCACTGAAAGGCTAAACTTTTACCGAAAAATAGCCTTTTCTACTAAGGAAGAAGCATTTCGCACCATTCAGATAGAACTGATAGACCGCTTTGGACCGCTCCCAACCCCTGTACTCAATCTCTTTGATGCCACAAGGGTAAGAGAAGTAGCAAAACGCTGCGGCATAGAGAAAATTACCCTAAAAGGAAAGTCCCTAAGGCTTTATTTTGTCGCCGACCAAAACTCTCCGTTTTATCAAACAGAAATCCCTGCCAAAGTCATAAAATATCTTGAACTATATTCCGGAAAAATTCAGATGAAACAAACACCCAAGGGTACTTATCTTATCAAGGAAGAGGTAGCTTCCATTAAGCAGATTTTATTTAGTATAGAAGAACTCCGAGATTTTGTTTTAACAAATCCCTAAATTCAAGATTGTACGGGCTATACCAACTGTCTATCTTCAAACCTCAGGATTTGGTTTTTTGCCTGAATCAAAAAAGTAGGGAGCAAATACTCATAAGTCCCTAAAATGCTATCACTATTTTGGTCTTCCAACTTGTCCATTATCCCATCGTATTTTACCTCCCCATGTTGTTTAATAATCTCTAACCTTTTCTCCGGCTGCGCATAGTAAATCCGCATTCCCTCCGGACTGGCCTCCGGGTGAAACTGCGTTCCGATAAACTCCGGAGAAATTCGCATTGCCATGATTGCTCTCTCTAAATTTACATGGGGACGAATTTTTTCAAGGGCAAGGATAGCACCGCCAAGCCCTTCTATATTAGGTATATTAGGGTGCGTCATCTGGTAGTACCTAAAATCCGCTACCATAAAGGGGTCTGCAAGGTTACGAAATAAAGAATCTCTCCTGCCCAATTCGGTAAGATGAACCGGAAATATCCCGAAAGACATAGACCTACGTTTATATATTTCGCCTATATCAAAAAAGCGAACCATCATCTGAAAAGAATGACAGATAAAGTAAACATGCTTTTTCCGTTCATTTTGTTGATTATGATTCCATAATTCATCTATCAGATAAAAATAATCACTCTCCCAGCGCGAACCCTCCCCGTCAAAAGGGCTTCCCGGTCCACCCGTTGAAATATAAATATCATACTTTTCAACCTCCGGAATCTCATTTTTTGCCCTTACATCGAACACATCATATTCCATTCCAACCGATTGAATCAAATGAATAATATTTTTCATACCCAAATTAGAGACCCCATTGTATAGGTCTAAAATAGCAACTTTCCGCGCACGAGTGAAAGACATACGTTTTTTCTATATAAATTTATCACAAAATACACTTCCTAACAGAGAAAAACCCAACTTTGTTTTTTTCTACTTTTGATTTTTTTTACAAATATTTTAGTAAACAAAAGAATCGACTATAAAAATATGTTTTTTACATACTAAAATAACATTTTCTACCCAAAGAATCGTGTACGAAGTTTTTTTTCCTACCTTTTAGTCTTGAAACTTATCCTCTTTCATTGATTTCCTTAGACTGAATCGGATTGGTTTTTTTTCCTACCTTTTAGTCTTGAAACTTATAGAGGTTTTAGAACTACACCACAACCAACGTATTTCCCCAACTTTCAACTCTCAATTCTCAACTTTGTTTTAGAACCATAATGTAAGTTCATTTTTACGCCTATTTTCAGTACAAATACAATCCCAAAAGAACCACAAATTTGCAGGTTTTTTGCCCATTATTACCGAATAACAACCAAAAACGCCGTGAATATAACTAATTCATAATCAACCTCAAATAAAAAAATCATGTACGAAGATTTTTTTAGTGTATTTTTTTGAATACACCTTGATAATCAGGTAATTAATTTTTAAATTATTTCGATAATCGAAACACATTTTTCGTACATAGGCATATTAACACTGCATAATGCTTCGTGTACGAAGATTTTTTTTAATGACTTTGTAACTTATTGATTATCAATATCAATTTTAGTTTATTATTACCCAGATTTCGTACATGGCATTTTCTACAATGTTGTAGAAGCGTGTACGAAGATTTTTTTAAAAACTAATGCTGATAA
>CAUJFT010000330.1 GCA_963169475.1 Bacteroidota bacterium
CTAAATTTTGTATTAGGCTACGTCACTTGGGGCTGCTTAAAATTGATGACCCTTTTTGCAGACTGGATAGCTCAACTTCCCTATGCCGTCATCACCGCACCGACCTCACCCGGAATATTCATTTTATCAGGAATCTTACTCCTTACTTTGGGCTTTCTTCTTCTCCCCAAATGGATACAACAACAAGCCTCTGTCCCTAATTTTGATGGATTAAGCCGGTGGGGACTAGATTAAAAACAATATTTATTTTGCTTTTATCTTCTTTTATGCTTTTGCTCTACAAAAATATCCCTCGTGGTAATTTGTCAATAAAGAAAATATACTACATCTATCTGCACTTTGAAATAAATTCTTTTTTATACTACTTCGGCGACTACGAACGTACTTCCGCCTACAAAAATCAAGTCATCAGGGCTTGCTTCTGCAAGTGCGGCTTTTAACCCGGTATTCACGGAAGGATAGGCTTCTCCCTTTAATCCAAAGTAGCTTGCTATTTTTTGCATTTCTGAAGCAGGAAGTCCGCGTGGGATATCCGGACAAACAAAATAATAAGCACAATTATGAGGCAAATGTTTTAGCACTTTCTCATGTGCCTTATCTTTGACCATTCCCCAGACAAATCGCAGGGTTTTCCCTTCGCCCAATTTTTTTATTTGAGAAATCACATATAAAATACCCGGTTCATTATGTCCGGTATCTGCAATGATTAAGGGATTTTGCCCCAATACCTCCATGCGCCCTTTCAGCCCACTAAGCACTTTTACTTGCGAAAGTGCTTGTTTTACCTTATCCTGTGGCAGGTGCCAGCCCGCCCTTCTCAAACATTCTACCGAGCAAATGACCGTAACGATATTTTTTAATTGATAATCTCCTGTTAAATCTAAGGTAAATCGCTCTGTACCAATCCGCACCTCCTGCATAGTCAAAGAACTATCTTCCCTGAAAGCCTTCAGGTTATCTTCTGCAAAGTATAAAGGACTACCTTCTATGTTTGCTTTATGGATAAAAATCGGTTCTGATTCTGGATGTTTTTCTCCGACTACAACCGGTACTCCTTGTTTGATAATGCCCGCCTTTTCAAAGGCTATTTCCCCTAGGGTCTCCCCTAGTAAATCCGTATGATCATATCCTATATTAGTGATGATGCTTAATTCCGGGAGAATAATATTGGTAGAATCTAACCGGCCACCAAGCCCGACCTCAATCATGGCAATATCTACCTTTTCTTGTTCAAAATAAGCGAACGCCATTGCTAATGTAATCTCAAAAAAACTTGGCTCAACCGTTTCGATTAAATTAAGATTACGATTTACGAAGGCTGTAATAAATGTTTCTGGCACTTCTTTCCCGTCTATCCGAATCCTCTCTGTAAAAGACTTGAGGTGCGGGGAGGTGTAAAGCCCCGTTTTATATCCGCACGAAGTAAAAATAGCCGCAAGCATGGAGGAAACCGAGCCTTTTCCGTTAGTTCCCCCTATATGTACGCAA
Source organism: Bacteroidota bacterium (assembly GCA_963169475.1). Lineage (GTDB taxonomy): Bacteria > Bacteroidota > Bacteroidia > J057 > J057 > JAAFHL01. The sequence continues at coordinate 1,489 of CAUJFT010000330.1, forward strand.
GGAAATTTTGTATGGGGATTCCCGAGAGCCTCACACAGCAGCCGAGTATTCGTAAGGTCTTTTTTGATGGCGGCAGCTCCCATTCTTGTAAACATAGGGAGCTGTCTATATAGGTAATCCATTGTTTCGGCGAAAGTATTCATCATAATCTGAATTACTAATGATTATACCCAAAGTAAGGCTTTTTTATTTATTTTCTGGGAGTGCTGATGCCTCCCTCTTCGTAATTATTTTTTTTCCGATTCGAATAAATGGAAGTTCTACAAAATAATACAAAAATGTAGCGGATATTAGGGTAATGAAAGTTAAAAATATCATTCCAATTAAAAAACTAAGCACTTCGGATTGTTGGGTAAGGTTAAGTACTTCTAAGAGTTTAATGGTATGATTAGGGAATGTCCAATGTACAAGATAGACACTATAAGAGATTTTACCCAAAAAAAGCAGAGGCTTTATGGATAAGTATTTTTGAATCCATACTTGATTAATGATATACACCAATATAAAAGCGGAGGCAATGCCGGTTATAAAAAAGATGTCTCCATAGAGTATTTCTTCTATAAAATAATGCAAAGAGCCTCCTCCTATTCGGTAAATTCTATCTAAGTGGCGAAAAGAAAATAAGATAAAAACCAGAAAGTAAATCCAATAACGATATTTGTAATAGCGATGCTTCGAGAAGTCGTAATTCCTGATTTCAGTAAAGTAATAGGCTATCAGTACACCCAGACAAAAATGAAACAAAAAAACCGGTAAATATAATCTACCCACTACAAGCGTGATAGGCAGAAGGTAGCTGAACATTTTAGCATCAAATCTTACTAAAATAATAAGATAAGGGATTAGCATAGATAAAGCGAGTTCGTTTCCAAGTGTCCATCCTGGTAGGTATAAATGATGATTATCTCTTACCATTAGGGCTTCTTCCCAGAAGTAGAAAGGGTTTTTTGTTAGGTTTAACAGGAAAAAGCCCCAACTAAGCTCGCCCCAGTGTTTTTCTACAAAATATATCACCAGAACCACTAAGAAGGCCGGATACAGCCGAAACAGCCTTGCAATAATATAGTTGGGCATATTGGTAATACTTTCGTTTTTCCGAAAATATTTATACGAAAGTACCAAACCACTCAATACAAAAAATATAGAAACCGCATCACTCCCATTAAAAATGATTCCTAAAGATTTTCCTAATACGGTTTGCCCTAATTGAGGGAAAGAATAAATATAATGATAAATGACAACAGCATAGGCGGCTAATCCTCTTACACTGTCCAAATAGGCAATCCTATTGGTTTCTGTCATGAACTGATAATAACTTAAATATGGAGAATAAATACACAATCAATTTTTGACCCTTAATACAAAAGCCAAACTATCAATTAGTTTAATAGAGAAGAATTTATAGATATTAGTGATTATGAATTTATTTTTCGTAGCACTTGTATCTGTACACCCGCATACGAATAGTAAAGTTTTATTTATAATCACTATTATATAGTTTTCACTAATCTTTTTTAAGTATTGCCGTTTAGTGGTAAAATGCTGTAAAAAGACCTACTTCTCAATTGAAATAAGACTACTTCCTTAGTCCTATTTCTCTTAGTCTTTCTTCCAGATACTCTCCTGCGGTACAATCGTCATATACTTTGGGGTGGCTCTCATCAATACAAGAAGACAAGCAAGCAAGATTCATGTTTGACTTTGGGTGGAGGAAAAAAGGAACTGAATATCTTGGTAAGTGCATCAACTCTCTTGGCGGATTAACCACTCTATGGGTAGTAGATTTCAAGCGATTATTGGTTAAACGTTGAAGCATATCCCCCACATTGATAACGATTTCATTCGGCTTAGGTTTTGCGGCAATCCATTTTCCTTCCGAATTTTTCACCTCTAAGCCATCTGCACTTGCACCGATAAGGAGAGTTATCAAGTTAATATCCTCATGTTCGGCAGCTCTTACTGCTCCTTCCGGGATTGAGTCGGGATTCTCAATCGGGAAATAATGAATCGGGCGAAGAATACTATTTCCGTTATGAATTTTATCATCAAAATAATCGGTTGGTAAATCTAAATAATCCGCAATGGCACGAAGTAAATTTTTTCCTGCAAACTCAAGCTTACGATACAACTGAAATCCGTAATCTACGACCTCTGGAACCTCGGAGACCATTACATTTTCGGGGTATTCCGATTGGATAGGGTCATTATCTGTAACTACTTGACCAATATGGAAGAACTCTTTTAGGTCTCCTGTATTTCTACCTTTGGCGTGTTCTTTTCCCTTGCCGGTATAACCCCTCTGTCCCGCTAATCCGGGTATTTCATATTTTCTCTTTACTTCATCAGGTAACGCGTAAAAACGTTCAAATGCTGAATAAGCACCGTCTATAATTTCTTGAGGAACACCATGATTTGCTACAATAGCAAAACCAATTCCAGAAAATGTATCGCCTAATTGCTTGGAAAAACTCTTTTTTTGTACTACATCTCCGTTTAAATATTCATTCAAATCAACGGTAGGAATGCTGTTAAATTGCATATTCTTTTATAATTTAAGTAAAACGGTATAAATTATCTCTGCAAAAGTAATCAATAATTAAATACCTCTGTAGTTTTAGCATACTTTTTATAGGCAATCAAAAATATTTTCTTCTTCCAAAATAAGCCTATTTTTCTTTATACCCTTGTATAAAATAGGAGAAAGAGGAACTATCTATTAAAATCAAGCGTGCTTAATCCCCAAAGAGAGGATTATAAAACAAAAGAGAGGCTCCCCTTTTTGAGCAGCCTCTCTTTTTTATTTACTTCGCAGGTTATTGCTTAGATTTTACAAACCTTCTTGCCACCTCGAAGTTTTCTGTTTTGCTTCTTATTACCATATTATAAGTACCCGTAGAAAGGTTTGATACATCAAAAGTAAATACTTCTGCTCCACCTTTGGTTGTTATCTCCTTACGGAATACAGATTTTCCGGCAATATCAAATACTTCAAGAATAAATTCGTGCTTGGTAGGGCTACCAATCTCAATATTTAAATCCTTTGAAGTAGGATTAGGATAAATTTCTGCTACTTGGAACATATCATTCACTAAGCGAAGTTCAATAGTATTAGACAAGACAGACTGATTATCCAAATCCACCTGATTCAGGCGATAGTAAGCGACTCCCGCAAATGGATTAGTATCGACAAAGCTATAATCAATTTTTGAAGAGCTGTTACCACCAGAAGCAAGGCTTGCAAGCTGACCTATCTTCTCAAAAGTTACCCCGTCTTTGCTTCTTAGTACCTCAAAATGAGCATTATTTGTCTCTAAACTAGTAAACCACTGTAAATGATTTTGACCATTAGAAGAATACCCGCTTAACTTCATACTTTCAACAGGCAGCGGACCACCATTACCATTTCCACCACCACCACCAGAGAATGAAGTTACTAAATATTCACTCATGTGTTCGGTAGCAGTACTTGCAGGATAAGGCTGAGCAGTATAATGCCACATACCCAAAGTATTAGGGTTTATCATGGGGGTATGATAGTAAATATCGATATCCCCTAACGTAACCCCAGCATGACCAGAAGACGGAAGCGGATTAAACCCGGTATGAAGTTTATAGAAAGTCATATCCGAAGGGCTTGCTGTTAATGGAGAAGCACTATTAATTTGAGTAAAGTCTTGGTCAGTAAAATACATTCTCACTGGTACATTTGCGCCGGGTTGTGTCCCTCCATTCGCTACATTAATTCCAACCTCCCATATACGATTCATAATATACCAATCTGCTTGTGGATAAGTACTATTACCAGTAGAGGCATTATTGATTAGCATGGCAGAACCACCAGCATAATTAGGTTCAATAACTGCTCTTACATTGTAACCATTATTACCCCAAGTAGAGCCGAAGGTTCCAAGTGCTGTAGGATTTCCTCCCTGATTTAAAGATAAAATAAGGTAATCATTCGGACTTCCTGCATCATCATAATAGTAGTGTACCCAGTTTCCGTCCACACAATACCCATTTGCCACAAATGTACCCTGAGCATCTGGAACTTTTGCTATCGAAGGACCACCTGGGCAGCAAGGATGAACGATTACCGTTACTTGATTTCTTGGTGCAGGGCAAGCAGTACTAAGGTTAGTGTTCATTCTTCCAAGCGTTTGAACGGGGGTACCGGAGTTTGCTACTACCCAATCTGTAGCTACATTATTGTCATCTATGTTTCTGATAACTCCCGCACGTCCGGTAGAGCTAGGAATCGTTCCTGACCAATCAGTAGCAGTTACCCCGGAAGGAGCAAGGAACGTATAATTATTCATTGCTACTGCATCTAATACCGTAGTACCATTTTTCAATACAAAACCCGTTACTGCGGCAGAACCCAATGGGTTATTAGTTCCGGCAGTGTGATAATATCTATTAGCAGGCTGATTTGTACCCGTACCAATATGGAAAAGCATGGTCTCACTCGCGTTCAACATAATAGGAGTCCCAGTAGGGAGCGTATAAACCCTTGCACCTGTACCATATAACTCTAAGCTATAACCCTGCACATCAATAGGATTACTTCCAAGGTTTGTAATTTCTACAATATCATCATCTCCGGCAGGGATAAATGAAGGATAAGGAGTCGTTACTCCAAGTCCTGTTTTAAATGCCTGAATCTCTGTAATTTTGATAGAAGAATTTCTCTCTATCCAATAAGTATAGGTGGTACTGCTATTGGGAGCAGAGGAAAGCGTGGCAGTAGTATAATTATTCCCTGTACCCAGAAGATTTCCGTTTGTTGCGGCATCGTACCAGAAAGTAGCACCGGTTGTTCCCCCTACTGCTGGTATAGCGGTAAGAGAGGCGGTATTTCCGGAGCATATTGTTGCGCTTGTTGCCGTCGGAGAAGGTAAAGAAGCATAATTCTGAACACTAAACCCAGCACTATTATTGGTAGCGTTAGCATCTCCTGCAAGGCTTGAAGTAGCAAGAAGTGTATATATACCGTCTGCGGAAAGGTTAAGTGTAGCCGGAAGCGTATAAGTTACTGACCCTAACGGGGCAATAGAACCTGTATAGGTGCCA
>CAUJFT010000331.1 GCA_963169475.1 Bacteroidota bacterium
TGGCTCATTGCACTTAGATTTGCAGGTATTTGAAAAAGATTTGCCGCTCTTAAAAATCGGGCAAATTATACACTTTACCTTAACGAATAATCCTACCAATGAATACGATGCAAAAGTATTTAGTATTGGTTCGGCGTTTGAAAATGAAAGCAAAACCATTTCTGTACATTGTGATGTTACGGGCAATAAAGCCGGCTTAATTGACGGAATGAATATTACAGGAATTGTGAGCCTAAATAATGCGACCACTCCCGCCGTACCCAGTAAGGCTATAGTTAATGTAGATGGGAAAGATTATCTCTTTATCGTTACAGATAAAAAACCGCCTGTTCGTAAGGAAGAAGAAAGTGGAGAGCATGGACATAGCCATGCCGAAGGAGAAGAACATAGCCACAGTCATGACGAAAATGAACAGACTCATAAAGAAGAACCCAAGGATAATGTAAATTTTGAGCGCGTAGAGGTGATAAAAGGCGTTACTGATTTAGGCTATACCTCTGTAATTTTTGTAAAAGATATTCCCACCAACGCTCAAATCGTTGTCGAAGGAGCATTTTTTATCAATGCAAAGCTATCCAATACAGGCGGGCATCATCATTAATTCTCATTTGCTTGTTTGTTAGCCTTTATTTAGACAAAAATAAGACAAATGTAAGTAGGTGTGGGGAAAAAACTAAGAAAATATTCGCAACTTAATACATTAATTATTAGATATTTAACACTATTATTCATTTTTTAGAAATTATCAGAGTAATCTCCGCGCGAAAGCGAAGCACCACGTATATTTAAAAACTGAATAAGGGGTAATTAGACACACAATATAGGTAAAACGAAGGTAGATAGTCTGCCTCTCTAATTCCTAACAGAATAAATTTAGTTTATTTACTTTACAAGAAAAACTACTCTTTTTAGAGTGCTTGTTTTTTAGAATATATCTTATTTTTTCACTTTTTATAAAATGTACTTGACAAACGCATTTTAAGACTGTAATTTTGCGCCGTAATTATAAAAAAAACAAATTATTATATCAATGAAACTTTCCGAATTTGCATTTGATTTACCAGAGGAGTTGATTGCACAATACCCGGCAGAGCCGCGTGATGCTTGTAAGATGATGGTAGTAAATCGTAAGACCCAAACCATAGAGCATAGGACATTTAAAGATATTTTGGAATATTTTGGAGAGGGAGATGTGATGGTCATGAATAATACTAAGGTTTTTCCGGCAAGGCTTATCGGAAGCAAGGAGAAAACCGGCGCAAGTATTGAAGTGTTTTTATTACGAGAACTGAATGCCAAGCAAAAACTCTGGGACGTATTAGTGGACCCCGCTCGTAAAATACGGGTAGGAAATAAATTATTTTTTGGAAATAATGACCTTATTGCAGAAGTAGTGGATAATACCACTTCGCGCGGAAGGACGGTACGCTTTCTATTTGACGGGAATACACAAGATTTGCTTAACGTAATTCATATACTTGGAAAAACCCCAATTCCCAAGTATATGGGAAGAGAGGTCATAGAGGAAGATGCCCAAAATTATCAGACTATTTATGCCAAACATATCGGTGCAGTTGCTGCGCCTACGGCAGGACTTCATTTTACCAGAGAGCTACTCAAGCGTTTGGAGCTTAGAGGAGTTGAGCAGACAGAAATCACCTTACATATCGGGATAGGTACTTTTAATCCCGTTGAGGTAGAAGATTTGTCTAAGCATAAAATGGATTCAGAGCATTTTACTATCAATCAAGAAACGGCAAATCTAGTAAATGAAGCCAAGAAAAATAAAAAAAGAATTATTGCAGTAGGTACTTCTACTATGCGGGCATTGGAATCTTCGGTTTCTGCCGGAAAACTCTTGAATCCCCTATCTCTATGGACAGATAAATTTATTTATCCTCCCTACGAATTTAATATAGCCAATGCAATGGTAACTAATTTTCACCGCCCTAAATCTACCTTGATGATGATGGTCTCTGCATTTATGGGTTATGAATTTATGATGCACTGCTACCAAGAGGCGATTAAAGAAAAATACCGGTTTTATAGTTACGGCGATGCGATGCTGATTATTTAATATGGACGCGATTTGGACGGCAATACTTGTAGCAGGAGGCACCGGCTCCCGTATGGGAGGCGTGCTGCCTAAACAGTTTATTGCACTGAATGATATTCCTATAATAGTTCATACGATACGGAAATTTCGGGCAGTTCACCCGGAAATGCCAATCGTTGTGGTGATGCACGCGGCTTACTTGGGTCATTGGGAGACGCTCTGCGAAAAGTTATTGTCAGATACAGAAAAGCAACACCTTTATCATTGTGAAGGCGGAAGAGAACGGCTATATTCTGTCCTCAATGGGCTTAATTTTCTAAAAACTCTTTTTTCTCCCGACCGAGAAATACTTGTTGCTGTTCACGATGCTGTTAGACCCTTTACAAGCCCAGAGTTAATTGAAACTTGTTTTGAAACCGCCGGGTATTATGACTCCGCCGTACCATGTGTACCCATTAAGTCTTCTCTCCGGCAAATCATTCATAAGGGAGAAGAAGAATATAGTATTCCAGTCTCCCGTTCCGATTTTCTCGAAGTACAGACCCCCCAAATCTTTCGCTTATCCGTTTTATGGAATTGTTTTATGGCAAGAACCCATGATAATTATACTGATGAGGCTTCTCTTTATCAGGAGGTTAGCGGTAACCCCGTGAGGGTCATTAAAGGAGAATATTACAACATTAAAATTACAACTCCTGAAGACATGATGCTGGGAGAAATTATACTCAAAGAAGGGAAATGAATACATGGAGGGAAGAATGGAAAAAAAGAAAAAGTTCCGTTCATGCAGAAAATCTTAAATTTACCCAAAGGCTAAAACGACACAAGGGGAGGTCATTAGACCGTTTCGCCGGAGAAGTACATACAAAAGTATTCAAGAACATATCTTGTATTGAATGTGCAGGCTGCTGTAGCACTATCCCACCTATGATAAACAAAACTGATATTGAGCGAATCTCCTCGTATCTTAACATTTCAACTACGAATTTTGAGCAAAAATATCTAACTATAGATGAAGATGGAGACACAGTAATGAACGCAACGCCCTGCCCATTTTTGGGAGAAGACAACCTCTGCGATATCTATGAGGTTCGTCCAAAGGCATGTAGGGCATATCCTCATACTGATGTAAACTTTTCTTCCAACCTTTCTCTCCATGCGATAAACGCGCTTTATTGTCCTGCCGTTTTTCATATCTTAGAAAATATGAAAAAGAATATTCCCTTTTGATTGGTAAATCCGAAAATTCTCACCATTTTCGTAGCCTAATTAAAGCAAATCCCATGAATAAAAAACATACGCTTGCCTATTTTGCTACCGGATTATCCTTACTAACCGCAATACTACTCATCTTGTATAACGGATATTTATATGGATATGCAGAAGTAATTGAGCTACTCCGCAATATCTCTGCTGCCCTGATAGCCGCCGCCGCATATCGGTATTTACCCGGTAAAGCACTACAAATCGGAGCATTTTTATTGAGTCTATTGATAGCCGCAGTGATGACCCTTACATACGTTCCGAACGGATTACTCCCTCATTATTTTCCGGAGGTAGCGCGGTGGGTAGTACTTGGAGGGCTACTTCATTACGCCTTTGAAAAAAAAACCCTGACTACTTGGATTTTTGTCAGTATGATAATAGGAATTTGTATAGGATATGACCACGCAACAGTCGCCCTTGAGCTTCAAGTACTAAGCAAAATCTTCATAAAACTTATCAAAACAATTGTTGCTCCTTTGTTATTTGGTACACTCGTAGTGGGTATTGCCGGTCATGCAAATATCCGTCAAATCGGAAGAATGGGTTGGAAATCGCTGGTGTATTTTGAGGTGGTTACAACCATCGCCTTGTTCATTGGTTGGGGAGCAATCAATCTCTCTCAAGCAGGAGTTGGAATTAAACCTCCCTCCGAAATAGAGGTAAAGTCTAAGGAAACAACCATGAAAGAAGCCAAAGCCAATGCCGAAAAACAGAAAAAAGACCATACTCAATTGCTATTAGATGTTTTTCCCGAAAATCTTGCAAAATCTGTCATGGAGGGGAAAGTATTACAAGTCGTTGTTTTTAGTGTTTTATTTGGGATTGCGCTTGCGATGGTAGAACCCCATAAGCGCGCCCCTATGCTGCATTTTGCAGAAAGTCTTTCCGAAGGAATGTTTAAGTTTACCAATATTATCATGTATTACGCGCCTATAGGCGTAGGTGCAGCCATTGCCGTAACGGTTGCACACATGGGACTAGATGTGTTAGTGCATCTACTCAAATTGCTTGCTACCTTATATGTTGCCCTCGCCGCCTTTTTGTTACTAGTGCTTCTGCCTATTGCATTGATGATAAAGCTTCCCATCAGGCGTTTTTTACAAACGATTATCGAACCGGTTTCTATAGCATTTGCCACTACAAGTAGCGATGCGGCTTTACCTAAGGCGAT
>CAUJFT010000332.1 GCA_963169475.1 Bacteroidota bacterium
GTCCGCCAATCTACACGTGCTCCCGGGTACATAATCTTTTGAAGAAATTCGCCTACTCCTTTATTTCCCCAATAGTTCGTAGCATGTGCATCTTGTTTGAGGATATTTTTGGCAATATGGTCGTGAAATTGAAAAAGCAAAACATTAGACATAGAATAATCATAATATTGGGCAGCATCATCGTTGATATGCGTTTTCGTAGCAGCATCGCAATATTCCTCTCCTCTTTCTCTGGGAGGTACAATCCCCTGATATTTTTTGGCAAGCTCCCACCACATAGCATTCAGCTTATTTTCCGGTAAGTTTTGAGCATATAGCTGATATTCAAACTCGGTCATCGTTCCGCTACCCCAAGGGATATGTACTACGTAATCAAGTGCCTCTTTCATCATCATCATCGTATCATTAGAAACCACATTAGGAGCAATCATTCCAAGACCACTAAGAAAGGGTTTTTGGAGAGAAGCCAACCCCATCATACTACCCAATGCTTCATGATAAGCGCGGTTTGCTCCACTCCTTAATACAATAGGAACATCAGGGTTGCTATAAGTGATATAATAATAGATATGTCCCAATTCGTGAAGTGTTGTCCCCCACCATTCTGTATTATTCTCTACACTCATCAAGGAACGGACATCTTTGTCATTGTCCATGTGCCATGCAGAAGCATGAGTGTTCTTCTTATATCCAGCATTATCCGGCACCGGATACAGGCTTGACTTTTCCCAGAAAGTAGCTGGAAGAGCGGGGAAACCAATGCTTTGATAAAATGCTTCTCCTTTTTGCGTAATCCACTCAGGCTTTTGTTTTTTTAGAAAGGGGTCAATGTCTACCCCATCTACCGAAACAAGCGCAGTCCAATCTTGTCCCCACCGATTAGGCAACCAATCCGCCGGCAAATATTCCGGTACTGGTTGATTATACTTTTTGGCAAGTTCATACCTTGCCCATGTGTGTAATTCCCTATAAAGCGTCCAGCTATCTGCAATCATACTTTGTGTAATTTTGCGAAGCTCTTCGGAGGATAATCCGTACTCCGAAGCCTGATAGTCGAAATAATTTTTGTATCCAAGTGCCTGAACCGATTGATTTCTTAACCCCCTCAATTCAAGTACCCCACTTTTTAGCGGTTTTCCCACCTCTTTAGAAGCATTCCATGCAGATTCTCTCTCTTTTAAATTTTTGGATTCTCTTAGGATTTCATCTAATTTATTAGGAGTTACCTCCTTACCATCAAGCATAAATTTGAACCCATATAAAGTTTCTATTTGGGCATTTTGTTTTGCAATTCGCTTCTTAACTACATCTGCGGCTACTTCCGGATTATTGCCTGCAATAAACAAAATTGCATGAAACTGACGGACTTGAAGAGAATCCAATAGTTTTTGTTGTTCCAAAAACTTTCTTGCACTTTCAATGACCGACTTACTGCCCGTAAAAGCAGCAAAAGACTCCTCTGCCTTTTGAGAAGCGATTTTTGCTATAGAATCTCCCTCCACGATATGGGTATTCAATACCCACTGTGTCTCGCTTGCAGCCGCTAGTAATTTTTGATATTCTTGGTTATATCCATTCAGAAACACTTGGGCCTCTTTTTGAAAAGCTACCTTATCTCTCCCCGCTTTACAGCCCCAAAAATAAAAAGAGGATAACATTACTCCAAATACAATAAACTTTTGCATACTTTATTTTTTTAGGTGAACGTGGCAAAGTTAAATGATTTAGGTATAAAATGTAAAAAAAACGAAAAAGATTTTTTTTTGAAAATCTGGCAAAATTGTTTGGTAATCCCAAAATAAATAATTTACTTTGCGTAACCCTAATATGAGCCACAGAGGATATGTCGCGAGATGTGTTTTTTGTGGTTTCTTTTTAAGCTAAGATTGAAAGTCCCATTCTTTAGAAAGTACCCCGAAGCCGTGAGGTTATATGATAGATTAAAGTGAAATATCCCTTTCTTCCTTAACCACAAGCAGGTGCAGCCCGCTTGTGATAAACATTCGTTTCTCCATTCAAAGCCGGCACTTCCTTTGTTTTTCTACAAAAACTTACGTATTTTTGCAGCCGTTTAGGGCTTTGTTGCGTCTAAGAATAAAAAAGCATAGAGGTATATGAGAAAATTGTTTTTATTGCTTGTAATTTCATCAGTCGGATTATCAGCTTGTGAAAAACTAGGACTTACTAAAAAAGACTTCCGAAATGATTTAGAAGGATATTATGTCCTGAACGAACGCTGTGAGCAAATCAGCGCGCTACCTGACCCGCCAAGTGGGGAAACCAAAAACGAGAACCGTGAAATTAAAGTAACTAAAAGTGAAAAGGATTCTGTCGTCATCATTGAAGGCGTTGAATACAAGTTAGATAAGAACTTTGGTTATTACAAAGCAGAGGACTTTGGAAGTACTGAACCTTACAACTATACATTGGTAAAGTTTTTTAACCGTAATAAAAAGGATAGCCTTTATATAGAGACCTCTCAAGGTAGCGTCTCTCTGTATGAAGTATGCAAAGTGAATGCTGCTTTTGACCGAAAATTAGAGTAACTACAATGCAGTTTTTCTCGGGAATTAGAACCATAGGATTGACCTTGTCGCTTTTTTCGGCTTTGGCAGAAACAAATGCCCAAACTCACCGTATCGGCAAGCCCCGTCCTAAAATTAACATTTTTGAGCAGGAACAATATAAACCACCTCCTATCATTTGTGTCCCAAAAAAGGTAAATCTTTTTGAGCAAAATCAATCTCCTCAATTAATTACCCTACAAATAAAACCAGAAGATAAAAACATTAAGCCTCCTTTTGAACTATCCATAGACGAAGACTTTAAGTCTGTTTTTCCAGAGTTAGGAGAGACCGTAAACTTTTGTGGAGAAACAATACCCCTTCATTTTCCCTTAGTAAGGACCCGTCTTAATAGAGAGTTGGGTAGATACAAAAAAGCAGGATATACTGTAAGGCATTATCAAGCAAGGCATCAGTATTATAAAGCAGAAGCCCT
>CAUJFT010000333.1 GCA_963169475.1 Bacteroidota bacterium
GACGCTTGGATAATGATTCGCCCCTCTGGAACAGAACCTATCCTTAGAGTATATGCCGAAGCGGCAAATAAAGAAATCGTAAAAGACCTTCTTGTTCAAGCCGTCGCCGAAATTCTTGAAAAATAAATAGAATACTTATAAGGATACTTTCTATAGAATAAGCCTTAGGCATTAGCCTTGATAATCGCTTACTTTTAATTTTCCGATGAGTAATCATTTCACTGTTGATTGGCAATTAGTGGGTTTGGGTTTCGTGGAGTCAAGTAATAAATGCGATGCTAAGGATTATTTCTAAAATTCAGAAGGAAGATGAATAATATCCGTGAAAATGTATCACTTAAGGAACTAAATACTTTTGGCATAGAAGCATTTGCCCGCTATTTTGTAGAGGTCAATACAGAGAAGGAGGCTTTGGCACTGCAATCAGTCATACCGGAAGCGGCAAGTGTCTTGATATTAGGAGGCGGGAGCAATATCCTTTTTACAAAGGATTTTGAGGGTTGGGTTATAAAAAATAACATTCAGGGGATACTTACAGAAATAATCAACGAAGAGGAAGTCGTGGTGAAGGTAGGCGCAGGAGTAAATTGGCATGAATGGGTGCTTCATAGTCTAAGGGAGAAATGGTATGGTTTGGAAAATCTATCGCTAATCCCTGGTTGTGTAGGTGCTGCTCCTATGCAGAATATCGGCGCATACGGAGCAGAGGTTAAAGATACCTTTGATAGTTTGGAGGGCATATTTTTTAGAGCAGGAGAAAAAAAAGTATTTCGTAAACCGGAATGTGAGTTCGGGTACAGAGAGAGTATTTTTAAAAAAAGGATTAAAGATTTTTTGATTACTCATGTACGTTTTCGCCTTTCACGCGTTCCAAAATTAAATACGGGATATGGGGATATTCAGAAGATACTTGAAAGACTCCCCCACAAAGAATATACTCCGGAAGACGTAAGCAATGCCGTCATTCAAATCCGAAAAAGCAAACTCCCGAATCCAGAAGTTATAGGAAATGCGGGTAGCTTTTTTAAGAACCCAATCGTGCAGGCAGCTTTTTTTGAAGAGCTTAGAACCCGTTTCGGAGATATTCCTCATTATTCTACGGATAACGATAGCGTGAAAATCCCTGCTGCTTGGTTAATTCAGCAATGCGAATGGAAGGGCAAGCGTTTCGGAAATTTTGGTGTACATGAAAATCAGGCACTTGTCTTGGTGAACTATGGAGGGGCAAAAGGAAACGATATACTCTCATTATCCCAAGAGATTATCGAATCAGTTCGCATTAAATTTGGAATTATCCTCGAAAAAGAAGTGAATATTGTCTTTTAAGTCACCTTTTTGATAAAATAAGAGGCTTTTGAAAATAATATTTAAAAAATTTCCCTATATTCAGAGATATTTGATTAAAATTGCACCCATAATTTGCAATTGCTGATGGCGATTATAGAAAAATGTGTAATTTTACACCGGAAAAAATAAAGTTATCTGGTTAGTATTTCAGTTTTTCGATAAATCTCATTGAGAGATGACAATCTGCAATATCATACATTTATTATCGTTTTTCCGGACTTAAAACAAATTTATTGTCCTATGAAGAAGAATTATTTAATATTATTTTTAGTTTTCTTAGGGGCTGTTACTCAAATATTAGCCCAACCCAATGCCCCGAAATATTATTCGGACACGTTATTATTCGCTTTTGGTAAGCACTATGTTTCCTTGAACCATAGAGCATTTGACTCCTTGCAAAAAGTGCTTGCAGATAATCCTAACTATTATATCAGGATTGTAGGGCATACAGACACCGTGGGAAGTGATAAAATGAACCTAGAACTTTCGCGTAAAAGGGCGGGGAGAGTAACGGATTATCTTACCTCCAAAGGGCTTGATGCTATGCGGATTGAATCCCAATGGAGGGGCTATCATCAGCCAATATCTACCAACAAAACAACGGTAGGAAGAAGGTTTAACCGCCGGGTAAATATGTATGTGATTTATTCCAAAGCAAAATTAGTTACGCCCCCTCCCCCTCCTAAACCCATAGAGCAACCAAAACCAAAGCCCGACACGGTAAAGAAGGAGCCGCCTAAGCCTATAGAACCCCCAAAACCTATAGAGCCGCCTAAGCCTAAATTAGTGATTGACACTATAGAATACGGAAAAGACCCCGTAGCCATTATCTGCGACCACCAAACAATTATATTTGGACCTAAGGGCACTAAAATTACTATCCCTCCAAAGGCTTTTGATTGTAATGAGAAATTCACGTTTGAGTTGAGTGAGTTCTTTAAGCAAGAAGATATGGTTCAGAAAAAAATGCACACCATGACCAAAAAAGATATGATTGATGTGCAGAATATCGTGTGCTTGAAAGCCTATAATAATGGTAAGCCCCAGACAGTAAAACCTACTTCTGAAATTATGGTAGAGGTACTCGCACAAAAAAGAGATAAAGAAGCCAGAATCTTCGTTACCCCCGGTACGGGTGCTTTTACGTGGAAGCAATATACCGCCGGAAATGACATTCCTTCATACGACACTGACTACAAAACCTATAATATCGGTATTCACGAAATGGGGTGTATTAGTGTGGGTAGAAAGTGTGAGAATAAGAGCGGAAAGGCTTATTTTGTGGACTTAAAATTAAAACGCCTTTATGATAAATCTCCGATGATTTACTACATAAACAAGGAAGCCAATGCCGTAGCTACTGCCAAACAAAATGGAAGTACTTACCGCATCGAGAATATATGCGAACCCACGAATGCTGCCGTAGTTGCTATCCAGCAAGTAGAAGGAGAACTTTATGCCGGCACTGCTGATATTGGAAAAAAACAAATAGATAAAATGCGTAAAAATGGACGAGTAAAAGTGAAAATCAAATTCCGCCCTGTAACCGGAGAAGAATTGAACCAAATGATTAAAGACGCGATATAATTTACTTATTTAAACCATATTTTGTAAGAGACCGGAGCGATATTCGTTCCGGTTTCTTTATGCCATCATTTGGCACAAAAGGCATAATGGTAGCATTAGGGTTTCTTGATGATTTCCTTTATGCTGGCTACCAATTTATCCATTTCTTGTATGGTATTATACACATTGGGTGTAACCCGAATACCGTCCAGCTTCTCATAGGTTATCGCAACAACATGAACTTTGTAATCTGTATAAAGACGATTTGCGATGTCCACCCCCTTCATTCCTTTGATTCCGATATGTCCAATAGCGCACCCAAACTCAGCCTTTAAAGAGGTGTTTAAGATAATTTCTGGTAAACTCATCACTTTTTCAATCCAATAATTTTTCAAATAAAACAACCTTTTTTGTTTTCGCGCAGTCGTGAGGACATTATGGAAATCCAAGGAGTATCCTATAGCCATTTCAGACGCAAAACTTCTTGTCCCCAGATTCTCAAACTTACGTATATCACTTCCGTCCGGCTTCTCGGCTGAAAGCAATGCCCAAACATCTTTAATCTTTTCTTTACGAACATACATCATTCCGCTCCCAAAAGGAGCACCCAAAAACTTATGAAGACTGGTGGCAAAATAATCCGCCCCTAAATCCGGAATCTTAAAATCGATTAATCCAAAAGAATGCGCTCCATCTACTATTACTGCGATTCCCCGCTTATGCGCCTCCTCTGCTATCTTCCTTACAGGTACTATCTGCCCGCACCAATTGATTAAGTGAGTAATATGAACGACTTTGGTTTGAGAAGTAAAAGCGTTAAGGTAGGAGCTAACGATTTCTTCTTCGTTTTCAGACGGCAAATTCAAATCTATCCATCTTAGTACAATCCCGTCTCTTTTTTCTCTTTGCTTCCACGCATTCATCATATTGGGATAATCGTATTTACTCAATACAACCTCGTCTCCGGACTTTAAATTTAACCCAAAAATAATCGAATTTAATCCTTCCGTAGTGTTGCGATTAATGGCGATTTCATCGGGACTACACCCAGCAAGGAGGGCAAGGTTTTGTCGTAAAGGTTCGCGATTTTGGTCTAGTACCCGCCACATATAATAACTAGGTGCTTCATTACAAAAACGGTTGTAATTATCCAAAGCATCTTGAGTTGCCTTAGGAGAAGAAGAAACTCCACCATTATTGAGATTAATTAGGTTAGGAGAAACGTTATAAGATTGTCGTACCCACGCCCAATAGCCCTCATCTTCTGTAAATGGGGTGTCGGTAAGGGAGTCGTCAAGGAAACCTTGAGAAACAAAAGGAGACAAAGCCGCTTCAGCAGAGCTATGGAGTAATAATCCTCCCGTAGCTCCAAACATCTGTTTGATAAAACCTCTTCGAGAATTCATATATATATACTTAAAACGGGATAATAGTACGACGATAAGACATAAAAAATTTGTAGCCTTTCCTTTTTTAAGGCATAAACACTATAAAATATAGTAAATCATAGATTTTGGTGTCAAGATACGAAATGTATCGCTACGAATATTAAAAAAAATATAGCTATGGAGTTCTCACTATAGATTTAGAGAACACAAATAAAGCTAAGTATTTTTTATGTAGGACAGAAACCGTACTTTTTGGGGTCAATGTGGGGTTAAAAATACCCTTCTTTTTTGCGTTTTTCCATTGCTGCTTCTGTGGCTTTGTCATCTATTCTGGCACCTCTTTCTGATAGATTAGACGAATGATTTTCTTTCATAATTTTTTCTACCGAATCCGCTTTTGAGAGAATAGCGGCAGTACAAGTCATATCTCCCACGGTGCGAAAACGAACTTTGGCTACGAAAGGCTTTTCAGTTTCTTCTCTAAATACACAATCCGCCTCTGTCCATAGAAGCCCGTCTCTACGAAAGACACTTCGTTCATGGGAAAAGTAAAGAGAAGGAACGTCAATCTGATTTTGTTGGATAAATTCCCACACCGCTCTTTCTGTCCAGTTAGAGAGAGGAAAAACTCTTACGTTTTCTCCCTCATGAACCATACCATTAAGATGATGAAATAGTTCCGGTCTTTGGTGCAGAATATCCCAAGACCCGGTAGTATTCCGGAAAGAAAAAATCCTTTCTTTCGCACGGGCTTTCTCCTCGTCTCGCCTTGCGCCTCCAATACAAGCATCGAATTTTAGCGTTTTTATCGCTTCCAATAATGTAATACTTTGGAGAGTGTTTCGGCTATAATACTTTCCGAAATGCTCCAAAATGCCATTTTCCCGGATACTATCTTCTACCTTTCGAACAATTAAGCGTAATCCATATTTTTCTGTCAGAGTATCTCTAAACTCAAGTACTTCCGGAAAGTTATGCCCTGTATCAATATGTAAGAGCGGGAAAGGGATAGGGTCGGGTGCAAAAGCCCTAAGCGAAAGATGTACAAGGGAAATAGAGTCTTTTCCACCAGAGAATAACAGACAGGGATTCTCAAATTGTGCGGCGGTTTCTCTAAGTATATAAACGGCTTCATCTTCTAGGCTAGAAAAAAACATATAAGAATTGTTAGGTTTTAGACTCTGCGTCTTGGCTTGGGGCATAAAGGTTACCTTGGTTTGATTTTATATTAAAATATGCCACCAAGGACTCCCAGATTCTTTCATGGAAATAATAGAGGATAATTTTGGTAAATAGTTCTACCGAACCAATTGAAAGCGCATACTTTACCCTACCCGTAATCCAATATGAAACAAGCATAGTATCAAGTGTGCCTATAATCCTCCAAGAAAGGGCTTTTGTGAAGCTGATAACTCCATTTTTTTTGCCAGAATGGCTAATGCTGAAAACTTTTTGAAACAAGGAGTCAAAAATCATGAGGATAAATTTTGGGAGAAAAATGCCCTAATCAGGCGCGACAAAGGTAATTAAAAATTTACTCCTTACAGTTTTTTTTATTATTCCAGTCAAAAACAACCGGAATCACCACTGTTTTAGCAATAGGTTGCCACTTAGGGAGCATTCGGACTACTCTTAATGCTTCATTATCAAGGTCTTCTTCCCATGATTTTAATATGGAAGATTCTTTAAGATTTCCTAAATCATCAGTAACGCATTTTATCATTACTATAGGAGAACTTACCCCTGCCATAAGCGGGGGGACTTTAAGATTACAAGCAATAAAAGTCCATATTTCTTTTTCGCTCATACCCATATTATTGATACTATCCGCCTTTTGGGCGACATCTGTCCAGAATGATCCCCCAAATTTTTCTCTTAGTTTTTCCCCCATAATGGCATTATAGCATTGGTTCTCGGGGTTTTCAACTTCTCCTCCCTGAGTAGTTTTGATAGCATATATATTCTTTAACACCCAAAGGTAAGCGGTGAAATCCGCAGTAGGGTAACCAAAATAGTAATATTGATATGCACCAATAGAAGCATCTTGTAATGCTTTCTCTACGCCGGCATCGCATATTTCCCTGTTTTCCATTTCTCCATCAAGAATATCCTGATACAATTCATTCATTAAGTCATTTTTCTCAAGATACAAGCCTTTATAAAAATATGGTTGAGCATGAAGGTGCGGCATCAGGGTAAATAAAAAACAAAAAACAAAGAAAAATTGCTTCATAATAATGAAATAAGTTTTTATTTTTTAGGTAAAGATACGTAAAAAATACCCAAAAGTTATACAAAAAACCCGACACAAAAGCTGTCGGGTCAAATGCAGAGAAACATTTATCAAACGATGAAAAGAAGCGAAGTGATTTGTTCAAAGAATAATCAATGGCGTAATCAAAGGAAAAAGGTTAATTTTAAAGTTACTGTTAAGGATTTTTAGTTTCTGTCGGCTCTGGCGTTTCTTCGTCGGGATTTCCCCATTTTCGGGCTTCTTTCTTGACCATACTATATTTGGGGACCTTCAGGATTGTACCGGAATATACGATGTCGGGGCTTACAATGTGAGGATTAAGGATATACAATTCTTCCCACCGGTCTGTATCTCCCAGTATTTTTCCAGCAATAATACTAAGCGTTTCACCATTTCCTACGGTATATAGTTCTCCGTCATAGCTTCCGGCATTGGCTTCTTTTTGTTTCTTTTTTGCAACCTGCTCCTTAGTGGGCTTCTTTTTAATACTCTTAGTAACTGTATCTTTGGAGGAGGCTTTTTGGGCTGCTACTTGGGGAACTTCCTTAACAGAAGGAGTTACCTTCCCAGGCTGTTTAACTGCTACAACATCGGGAGGGGATTCCGGTTCTTCCTTGGCAGCCTTTACATACATTCCTTTGTCGGGGTCAGGGATAAATTGAGCTACCATCTGATTATATTCAGAAGTTTTCTTATATTCCTCTATCGCTTCATTAATTTGCTTGAGAAAGCGCGTATTTCCGGCAGGGATTCCGAATGAATATCCCATCAAATCATCTGGTGCATTTAGTCTTTTATTAGAAATAACGAGGACATCATCATAATCATTTATCTCCTGAACCGCAAATGGATAATCATAAATGATAGCATCTACTTTGCCATCTGCAAGCATCTGCATCCAATCAGAATAGGGCGTTTCCGTATTGTCCACTGCTTTAATTACTATGCCTATGTCTGGAATGTTTTTCTTGACCCACTCTTCTGTAACTCCGTCATCATATATACCTATTTTTTTTCCGCTTAGAGAGGCTAAGGAGTTAAAAACATTTTCATTAGCCTCTGTAGTAATCAGGGAATATCCATAAGTGAGATAAGGCTTCGTCCAAATAATCCCAGATAGTGAAGGGTCTTGTACATACCCTCCAGCGATGATTTCAATCTCCGGATTAGGCTGAAGAAGGAGTTGGGGAAGGGTGTCATAAGAATACCCTTTCACTTGCATAGCAATACCAGGAAAAACCTTTGGAAAAATTGCTTTAAGTAGCTCATAGTCAAAACCTGTTTCTTTCGCACCCTCCGTAAAAAAAGCAGGAGGCGCGTCCGGCTCCATTCCTACCCTGATTACTTCATGGCTATCTAACCAATTGCTCAATATTCTGGGTTGAAAACGTAGAACAGTACATTGGTTTTTTTTTAGGCGGAGCGTATCTAGGGCTTTCATCGCAATTGAACCGCACCGGCAATCCAGCGTAGTATCAGAAAGTGCTACATATCCATTCTCTACACTACATGCCTCCCTATTACAAGAAAAAATAAAGGTAGCAAAAGCCCAAACAACAAACACTCCCCAAAATAATTTGGTATTGAAATACTTCATATTAAAATAGCGGTTGATTAAATGATTAAGTCAAAAAAATAGCGAGGGTTAAAAAATACTGCGATTACTCAAAAATATTCATCTTAGCTTTTCTGCTCCGAATCTCCTTATTAATTACTTTCAATAGGCCTTCACTATTTCCACAAGGAATTAGGAAGGCGCATCCGGGTTTTACCGTCTGATTATCACATAAATGGTGCGACATATCAACATTTGTCAAGCCCTCACAAGTCTCCTTTGTAAAAAGAATATCGGCTTTATTGGCTTGAAAAATACCAGAAATCCATTCGCCACATTTATCCCCCTTTATCATTCCCTGATGAATATCCACGTATCCAAAGGCTTTACTTCCCGAAGCATTCACTAAAACTTCTCTTACGAAAGCGGTATCACAGTCTTGATTTAGACACCCGTAACGGATAATAGTAGATTTTTCTTTTAGTTTCTTATACATGCTCGGCTTACAGCTTGGGTCATTGTATGTAACGGGGAGAACCGCTTCAGAAAAAATAACATTTGCCTGTGCAGGTTTTTGTCTCTTAAAAATACCCGAAAATCCTACCAGATAGACAAGACCTATAGCAATGAATAAAACGCCAATTCCTTTTAGGACACCCATAAACGGAATGGAAGCCAGCGTAAGCGGAGAAGGCTCTCTACAAACCCCCCGCACAGAAATTTGACGAAGGTTTGCATTTTGACCCCTAATAAAAATAAATTGTTTATACATTCCCACTTTTAATGTTTGGAACTGGATATAAACCCTTTGTTGTTCTCCTTTTGGGTTTACATCAAAAGAGAGCGTCTGATGAAAAGTCTTATTGTCTTTTGAAATCTTAAATGGACTAGTCGCTTCCAATACATATTTCTCAATTCCGGAAGAACCAATCGTAAAGACCTCTGTTTTAATTTCTCCCGGCTTGATTTTTTTAAATTTTACTTCGTTTCTTTCAAATATAAAAACCGGAGCTATTCGTTTTTCGGGAACCGCGGGAGACTTTGGAGGAGTATCCACGGCAGTCTTAGGGACGGGAGTGAGGGTTTCTGCTTTTACTTGCAAAACAACTTGCTCCTTTTTATCAGATAAAGTATGCAATATTCTTCCATCTCCTCCTTTGTTTTGCTTCCTTACTACAATTTCTCGCTCTATCTTAGGAATAGGTAAGGTCGTGTCTGCAAGCAATACTAACTCCTTAACAAAAATTTTATCTCTTTGATTAGCAAACGCCAATTCATACTCTCCCTCAACTACTATTTTTAATGAATCTGTTGTAGGGGTTACTTTCACGATATAATTTAGGGAGGTCTGGTTTTCTCTGAATGTAAGAACAAGGGTTGATAATTGAATAGCCATACAATGATTACAGTTAAAGGTTGATTAAATGAAAAGGAATCTTTTAAATAAATGTAATTTTTTTATTTTTAAAAATTCAATAAAAATATATAATATAAATATCGGTTTCGTCTAAAATCCTACACATTACCTACATATTTTTAGTATTAATTTACATAAGAACTACATATAATAGGAGTTGTTTTTTAAATTATTAAATCATAAATTATCCGCCTTATTTCGCCACCAATTAATAATCTTTTTTTCAATTATCCAAATTTTTTTTAAAAAAATAATAAAAAATTAATAGTTTTATTATAGCGATTAATATTCAAGAAAAAATTTCTAAAATAATTCTATGTTTTAGAATTTAATAAATGTTTTTTTTCTATAAAGTATTATTTTATAATATTCTAAATAATTATTGGGTCAGACTGTCTGTTTTTATGAAAATTGCAGTATCGTCCCCCAATCCTTATTACTTAAAAAGGCAATAAGGATTGGTAGGTAACTTTCTATGAGAAAATCAGAGTTTATGCTTACCGTCTTAATTTGGTCATTTATAATTTTACCAGATATTCTGCCCCTAATTTAAACGTAGTTAAAATAAAAATAAGTACTGGTTTAAAATTAGTTTATGATATTATTTTTAGTTAAAAAACTGATAAACATCTATTTATAAAGACTAAGAACTTATCATTAAAAACTAAGAACTACTTATCCCAAAATAGCTATTTTCATAAAGAACCAAAATATTTAAGTCATTTGCCCAACCTTTACCTTAGATATTTACGTGAGGGAGAATATAAAGAAAATATATTTTCGGTTTGTGTATTTTTATTACATTTTTAACATATCAAATCAAATGACTAAAAACATCTTTATTCTACTCCTTTGGCTTTTGCCATTGAGTGCTTTTTCGCAGCAGTTAATTACTGTTTCGGGTACAGTTACGGATATTGCCACCGGCACACCAGTCCCTAATGTTTCTGTTTATATTTCAACAGACACGACCGTTTTGGGTGTTTATAACAATACGGTAACAACTAATGCAAGTGGATTCTATACGGACACCTTCGGACCCCCAGCTAACCAGGGGGTAATTTCTGTTGTTGCCTTAGATTGTAATGGGGCTGGAGTTGTGGGGTACGCAACCTATA
>CAUJFT010000334.1 GCA_963169475.1 Bacteroidota bacterium
TCCAATGGTAAGGGTGATTTATGCAGATATGAACACCTATTTTGAATTACCTGAGGGGGAAGACGGTACTTTTTGCCTTGCAAAATTTAACACTCCGGAAAATACTATTATTGTAAGCAAGGTGGTTACTCCGGAAAACAAAACATGGTATTTTGCCAAACGCCTAAGTGAGTTAGAAAAAAAGCGTGGGGTATATTGGATTAATAAAGAGGATTATATTGTTCGGAAAAAAAACATAGGGAGAAGCACGCGTTCCGGACTTGCCCCTTCCACAGATGAGCTACTAAATTCGTTATGCCAGCGAATTTTTAAATGACCTCAATGACAGCTTTGAGTATTACCAAAAAATAAAGGTAGCCCTAAAACCAAAAAGCAATGGAATTGCTTATCTCGGCATTCCATTGCTTTTTTTCGCTACGAGAGGATTATTCTTTAGAGGCTCTAGCGGCTTTGTTTTTTGCACCTGCATGAGTTACTCTTCTTACCGCTTTGGTAGGAGTAGCAGATTCTTCATTTACGGAAGCACTCGATTTTCCTCCTTTGCAGGCAGAAGCTGACCCTTTGGAACAACAAGATTTTGCACCCTTCTCAGTAGCAGACACTGCATTTACAGTACCCGTTTCGGAGGTAGTTGCAGAGGCACTCCCCTTAGAGCAAGAAGAAGCGGCGGCAGGTCCTTTACAACAAGCCTTAGTTTCCGTTTTAACAGCAGCTTCTGACTGTGCGAAAGATACAGTTACTGCAAATGCAATAAAAAACACAAAAGAAAGAATAGATTTCATTGAAAATAGATTAATAAATAAAACAAATTTTTTTAATTTTCCCTCAATGCTTCAGTTTTAACGGCTAATGATACATTTCGGGTTTTATAAGCATTTAACGTATTTACAAGCAACATGGTTACAGTCATAGGACCCACACCGCCCGGAACGGGAGTAATCATAGAACACTTGGGGGCAACCTCTTCAAAATCCACATCTCCTTTGAGGCGAAATCCGGACAGTGTGGTATCATCTTCCACCCTTGTTGTTCCAACATCAATGACAACCGCCCCCTCCTTTACGTCCTCTGCCTTGATGAAACCCGGAATCCCTACTGCAACAATGATAATATCTGCATTTCGAGTAAGTAGCTTCCTTTCTGCCTCCGGAGTATGTCGGTGGCAAAGAATTGCAGTACCATCAACCGCTCTCCTACTCATAAGAATACTCATGGGAGTTCCTACAATCAGGCTTCGCCCAATTACTACACAATTTTTACCCTTAGTCTCTACCTTATAGCGTTTTAATAGCTCCATCACCCCAAAGGGAGTAGCCGGAAGTAAGCAAGGTAGCCCCATTACCATTTTCCCTACATTTGCCGGGTGAAAACCGTCCACATCTTTATCCGGACGAATAGCTAAAATTACTTTCATGTAATCAACATGTGGTGGCAAGGGTAGTTGTACAATCAGCCCGTCTATTTCGGAGTTTTGGTTGCAGGCTTCTACCTCTGCAAGCAGAGCTTCTTCTGAAATAGTATCGGGGAAGGTAAGGTTCGTAGAGCGAAATCCCACATACTTACAAGCCTTCATCTTGTGGCTGACATAAGTCTCCGATGCCCCGTCATTTCCCACAAGTATTGCCACTAAATGCGGAGGTCTGCTACCTTGGGCTACAAAAGTATTGACTTCTGTCCTTATTTCATTTTGGATTGTTTTGGCGATAAATTTGCCGTCTATAAGCTGCATAAGGTTATCTTTTGGTGTTAGTTGCTTTAAGGTTACAAAGATAATAAAAAATTAAATGTATATCTTTTTGCCCCAATTAATCTTGCTAATTTTAGGGTAAACGCATTAGAATATATGCGTCTCTGTCATGTTGGGCGAGGTGTCAAATAGCGTGTACACTCTGATTCTTGTATATAAAAAAACATCAATAAAGGCGGATTACTCCATCACTTCTAAAAGCCTATATTCAGCCTGAATGTGGTCTGTAAGGGCTTTATATGCCGGAGTATTTGTATTAAAGTTATTGGTTTTGAGGAGGTCATATAATTCTTTTATCGTCTTGCCAGTTTGGGTTTGAGGGTGTTTTTCAATTATCCATTCGTATGCTTGTTTAAATTCTGTGCTTAACAAATGCGTTTCGTACTCTGCGGCAGGTGTATTGTCTAACCCCAATACAAGGGTAACTACGTCCCACCGAAAATGATTCTCTGTAATAAACCCGGCAATAAAGTCTGGGTATTGTTTGTTGAAATTTTCCCAATTAATGGTTCTTTCGGCTAATTCTATAGGGGTAATGACAAGAGCCGCATCTCCGACTGCCCTATGCCGCGTTTCGATGTCTTCGAGTTTTAGATAGGCTTTCATTGCAGGAGACGGAAGTTCTCCCGCCTGTAAAATTAGGTTTCCCATATCTTGAACGGCAAATGTCATACCCTCCTCTGAATCAATCAATAGCCCGTTAGAAGCAAGTCTTTTTGTATAGGAATTATATTCCATATTGGCGTGCCAATGAGGTTTTTCTACCCATAGTCCTTTATTTTCTGATTCCGATAGTGCTAACATTTCTTCCCATTCCCACGAAGAATCTGTTATCTTGCGCCCAAATACCATTAGCTTCATCAGTGCGAAATCTGTTACTATAGCTGCTTGCCCTTGAACCGATTTTTTCCACTCCTCTGTGGCTTTCTTCATGGATTCCGGTTGATCGGTAGGCAATGAGTATAGAAAACGATTAAATTCAATGACTTTCATGGTATCGATTGGATTTATTTTATACATGCTTGTTACAGCCTCTACTTTCTCTACGGCAGATTGGTGCGCCCAGCACTCCTGCCCGTTACGCGTGCGGACTTTTATCCAAGGGGCTTTCTTTTTTTCCCCTTGCAAAGTAACCTCTGTTTCAAAATCAGTAACCTCATTCAGGTCGTCCATCAAAGTACCGTAGGCTACTTTCATCAATACTTTCCCATTTAAGTCCGGCTCTTCCCTAATTCTCAAATCCTCTACGATGGTTTTCCACTTTTTTTGGGTATTAAAGCGAGGAGGGGCTGTCTGATTTTTGTCTGTCGGAGCAGAAGATATTTGAGTACTCTTCTCTCCACACCCTCCATAAATAACCATAAAAAAAATGCCTAATAGTAGAAAGATAAAGATTCTCATTTTGGTAAATTATTAATTTTGCTCAAAATTAATAATAAATAAATAATTTTCAAAAATGACTTTGAATGATTTGGGTGAGATAATTCGTGAAAAACTGTATTTTTGCGGCTGAAATTAAAAAGGAAATTCTAAATCTACAAAAATTTAATCAAAAGAATGAAAACATCTTGGCTTCCTATAGAGCAAGGTAGCGACTTCTCTCTTGAAAATCTACCTTTTGGCGTTTTTAAAACAGAGGGATTAACACCAAGAGCAGGGGTCGCACTTGGAGGTTATGTAATAGATTTGTCGGCACTATATTCTAGTGGATTAATGAACGGAATAGGAATCTCCAATAATGTTTTTAATAAACCGTACCTTAATGATTTTATCGCCTTGGGAAAACCGGTTTGGCAGGCAGTACGCTCCTTCCTACAAACAATGTTTGAGAAGGAAAATACAAGCCTGAAAGATAATGATAATCTCATTAAACACATCGTGATTCCTATGAAAGAGGTTCAGATGTTAATGCCTATACAAGTAAGGGATTATACAGATTTTTATTCTAGTGAGGAACACGCTACTAATGTAGGGATAATGTTTCGCGGTAAAGAAAACGCGCTAATGCCAAATTGGAAACATTTACCGGTAGGTTATCATGGACGCGCTTCGTCTATCGTGATTTCGGGAACAAATATTCATCGTCCCAAGGGGCAAATCCGCCCTGATGATAATCTACCTCCGGTTTTTAGCCCTTCGCGTCAAATGGACTTTGAATTGGAAATGGCTTTTATTATTGGAAAAAGCACAAACTTGGGAGATTCTGTCAGCACACAAGAAGCCGAAGAACATATTTTTGGTATGGTGATTTTTAATGATTGGTCGGCTAGGGATATTCAAAAATGGGAATATGTACCACTTGGTCCTTTTTTAGGGAAAAATTTTGCTTCTTCTGTTTCCCCTTGGATAGTAACGATGGACGCACTCGCCCCGTTTCGTACAGAAGGACCGGCACAAGAGCCAGAAGTATTGCCTTATCTCCAATACGAAGGAAATAAAAATTTTGATATTTGTCTTGAAGTACAGCTCCAACCCGAAAACGTAGAACCGGTTACCATTTCGCGCTCTAATCATAAGTATTTGTATTGGAATATGGCACAGCAGTTAGCGCATCATACTGTGAACGGTTGTAATTTAAGTATAGGCGATATGATGGCCTCGGGTACGATTAGTGGTCCTACAGAGGACGCTTTCGGCTCAATGCTTGAAATTGCATGGAAAGGGACAAAGCCGGTAACAATGGCAGATGGCTCAAAACGTGTTTTTATTCAGGATAATGATACCGTTATTATGAAAGCATGGTGCGAAAAAGAAGGATTAAGGGTGGGCTTTGGAGAAGTAATCGGGAAGATACTACCCGCAAAGCCTTGATAAGATTTGATGATAGATATTGCTCATTCAAAATTCAGTAGGATACCACTACTATTTTGTAATAGTACTGCCCCACTTTCTTACTGCCACCTTCTACATAATAAGCCACGAGTTAGTGTATGATTCAGATTTTTCATTCTATTGAGGATTATCGAAAGTTTAGAAATTCGCTTAGTGTATCCCAAAAGGTAGGATTTGTACCCACTATGGGCGC
>CAUJFT010000335.1 GCA_963169475.1 Bacteroidota bacterium
AAACACAAACATAGTCTAATTGTCAATCCGGTAAACGAATCCTTGTATGTAAATTGGACGGGGAATGCCCCCCAAGCAACCCAGCAATATCTATCTACCTATACCACAATCATTACGAATCTTCGGCAGGCAGGAATAGATGTACCCCTTATGATAGACGGCCCAGATTGCGGAACAAACTTAGATGTATTAGCCAACACAGGGCCCGCTTTGCTTGCGGCAGACCCTCTTCATAACCTTATATTTAGTGCGCATGCTTATTGGTATGCTTACGCAAACAACGACTCGGCTACTTATCTCGCCAAGATAAATAATGCAATGAGTGTAGGAATCCCATTCATTTTTGGCGAAGTAGCCAACCTTCAAGACGACGTAACTCTTTGCCAATATACCCTTAACTATAAGCCACTGCTCAGTATTTGTGAGTCCAAAAAAATCGGGTGGATTGCATGGTCATGGGACAATGACGGCTGCTCCCAACGGCAAGTAACCACTGCTGGTAACTATAATAGCCTTACTACCTATGGAAATGTGATGGTGAATAATCCTGTGTATGGAATCAAAAATACAGCAAAGAGAAGTCGTTACCTTATCAGTAATACTTGTGCTACGACCCAAATCCTCCCCCCTATACGCTTTGAAGAAAATATACATATTACGGAAAGCCCATTTGAGATTACACTTCTCTCAAAAACAGAGGATATATTACAGATAGAAATGCTATCCATTACAGGGCAATCTCTCCGCTCATTCATGCTAAATCCAGGGCAAGAGGTGGCATTTAGTAGAAATCAATACGTCAGCGGAGTCTATCTATTCATGGTCAAAAGCGCGGAAGGGATGACTTACCGAAAAATAATACTTTAAATCCTTATCTATAAATTTTTGAATTAGTTTGAACGGGCAGGACTTGGCACTGAAAGTCAGGGTAGGTTCTGCTTTTTTATTAAAAGCCAATAATCCTAAAAAAATGAAAAATTTAAAAATCATTGTATTATTAATCGTTATGATAGGCGTTGCTGCCTGCAAAACCACAGAAAAGCCGGAAGATGAGCTAGTCATTGAGAAAAATTTTAGCGTAGAAAACCAATTAAACAGCAGTGCGCGGTGTTTTATGGATATATACCACGGACTAACCTATACTCCAGCAGAAGCAGTAGGAAAACAAGCCGATATTGACCTTGTTCTCTGGCAATATACCGGCACTTCCCTAAATAAAGATAGTTATTTCCGAAGCCCATTAGAGATTCATTTAGATGCCACAGGTGCCGGTCAGCAGTTAGAGACAGATTTGGGAATTGACACATGGACTACCCGTAATAATTCTATAATTTCCAATAGCGACCTGACAGAAGCCCAATTTGATGCAATAAAAAACCGTGCCGAATTAATGGACTTCTGGGACCAGAATACGCATGGATTGGTTAATTATACCCCAATCTCTGACGTAGGGGGCGTTTTGCTTTCTAAGGTATTTATCTTTCAAGATAAAAACGGAAAGAAAGGATTCCTTAAAGTAAAAACCATTACTTCAGGAACCTCTGGAAGCATGTCAGTAGTGATAAAAATACAGAAATAACGAATTCTGCCCCCAAATAAAAACAGTAAATAATATGAGATACCTACAATTTTTGTTGCTTTTATGGGTAACAAACCTAGGCATTAGTCAGCCTTACGGGATACCTGACCCCTCTTTTCTTCAAACAGGAATTGCTGCGATTGATTATAATATAATGGACAATGATTTCTCTGCTTCTGCCGTTCAACCTGACGGAAAGATTGTAGTAGTGGGGCAAGCTGGTGGCTATCCTTTCATAGGGAGAATGTTGCCAAATGGAAGTTGGGATACAAGTTTTGGTGTAAACGGTGTATGGACAGATACAGACCACCCGCAAAGCGGATTAAATGATGTGGCAATTGCTGACGATGGCAGGATTTATGCAACGGGCTATGAATATGTAGGAGTAAATCATCAATACGCTTCGGTAGTATGTCTCCTACAAGACGGAACATTGGATACCGGTTTTGGTAATCCGGGAACGCCCGGGTTTGTAAAAAAAGATATAGGACTTGGATTAGATTTTGGAAAAACGATTCATATTCATACAGATGGAATGATATTGGTTGGAGGAGGGGCTGTCTATACTTCTCCCACTACGGGGATTACTTCCATTGACAATTTTATATTTCGCCTATTTAGCTACGGAACAGAAGATGTGAGTTTTGGCATTGGAGGAGTAGGATATGTAAACCTCAACGCTGGCGGTGCGGGAGGATATGTAAACGACATAGATATTTACGATGGATTGATTGCGGTCTGCTTCTCTTCTTTTCCTTATTTCAATTACTATAGCGACAGAATACGGATTAGTTTGTTGGACTATGCAGACGGGCTTGAAATTAATAATGCTGAATGTGTATATTATGGAGGGAATGTTTCTACCCAACAAGCTACCACGCAGCTCGCCTTTGCACAAGATGGAACACTATGGGTTGCAGCTTCCTACATCATTGTGAGTAATAATTTCCCTGAAATGGATTTGTACAAAATCAATACTAACATTCAATACGGAACTTTTAACCTCATTGCTTATATAGGAGGATATATTCATCGAGTAACGGGATTAATCGCTGCTGCTAATCAACTCTATCTATCAGGAATTGCGTTAAACGGAGGAAAATCGGCAGTAGTAAATTTTGACAATACGGGACAGCTTAATCTATCCTTTGCCACTAATGGAATCTATCACACAGATTCTATTTATCATGCCGAGATAAATAGCCTGACGCTTTCTCCAAATGGAAAGTTAATCTGTACTGGAGCGTCCCCGAGTATTTTTCATGCCAATACGCAATCTACTCACGATGACGGCTTTATGATGGTACTATATACTCAAAATACTACAGATATTTCAGATAGGTATAACGAAATTTCTCTCAACCTATATCCTAATCCCTCCAATGGCTCGTTTTATATAGAAAAGAAA
>CAUJFT010000336.1 GCA_963169475.1 Bacteroidota bacterium
TAGTCGTTCCGGTATTGGCACCATTCACCCTTACAATATCCCCATTATCCAAACCAAAATAGACAGAATTTGCAACATTTGGAGAAACATACACGTTCGACACGAAGCCTGTACCAAAAGCGGTTACCGTTACACTAGAAAATGCTCCGGCGGGAACTGTCATTCTTTTAAACCCACCATTTAAATTCGCACAATAAAGAATATTTGCAGTGTTATCGTAATCTGTAGGATTAATAAAATCCCCATCAGCACTGCTGAATCCGTTTAGAGTTGCAAAATTATCCGTAGTAACATAGTAGTTGTTATATACATAGGAGGTGATTTGTGTATTAGGGTTGTCTTGGTCAATGTGGCAAAAAGCTCCATCTCCTCCGGTTACTTCCGAGGTGGCATTAATTCCAGCTATTGTGAATTTATGTGTTCCGTTATCCTGCGCGCCTGCCAAAAAGTTATCCGAGTTAGCGGTTGGGTTTACTGCACAAGCATAAAACTGTGTGATATTGTAACCATTATTTTTTTCAGAAAATATAGGAGAAGCAGTATTCATTCCCGTAGCATAAAATACCCCTCCGTCAGTTCCCCAAAGTGCAGTTCCACTACTACCGGGCTGAAACACTATAGCATGAATATCTGCATGAACATATATTGAGGGGGAGGTACACCCTCCGGAAGCTCCTCCCGTCCATGAGGTATAATTTGTCCAAGTAGTTCCTCCATTAGTAGTCTTTGCCCCATCTACTCCAGCCACATAAACAGTGTTTTCGTTTGCGGGGTCCACCGCTATGGCTAAGTCATACCACGCCTGATTTCCTCCGCCACTTCGGGTAAAGGCATCACTTGTTCCTTGGTCACACATAGAAGGAGTCGTTACATTTGCCCAAGTTGTTCCTCCATTCGTGGTTTTCATTGCTCTTCCACTATTAGTATCATCATATAAGGCATACACCACATTTGAATTGGAGGGAGCGCAAGCAAGTTCTATCCTTTCCTTTGTTCCGGCGGGTAAAGCCATAGCAGTCCAGAAGCCTACATTGCCGGTATTTACTCCGTTTATTGCATCAGATTTAAAAATTGAACCTGTATTAAATATTCCAAATGCACAATAAATATCTCCGTTTGCAGCAATTTCTACATCTGAAGAAGCGTTGTTTCCCCCTCCACTTACTCCATTTCCAAGCACTTTTGTCCAAGTGGCTCCGCCATCCGTAGATTTTTGAAGTCCATTTGAGCGCGTGGCAGCATAAATATTGCTACTATTATCTATTACTATTTTTTGAATGTGATAAAAACTACTACCTGTAGTAGCAGCCAATTGATTCCACGTAAGCCCACCATCTATGCTTTTCCAAATTCCATTTCCCCTGACTGCATCTAGATTGTACCAGCCTTCCCCCGTTCCAAAATACAAAATATTGGGGTTTATAGGGTCTTGAGCGAGAGTAGTAATCGCGAGGTTTGAAAAAAAAGAATTGAGTTCTGACCATATTGGAGGGGTAGCGGTAATATCCGCCGTTTTCCAAAGTCCCCCGCTTACACTTGCCGCAAAAACCGCCTTGTGGGTAGGGTCATTTTTGTCAAATATCACGGCTCGCGTTCTGCCTCCTACATTCGAAGGTCCTCTTTCTTCCCAATATATACCGGGGATCGCCGCCCTATCCTCCTTCATTTGTTTACGTATTTTCTCTGTGGCTTCCCAAGCCGAAACAAGTCCATTGCGCGGCACATACCCCAAAGATAAATCCATCGTTTTGCGAACCTCTTGCTCAAAAGCCTTGTGTGGTTCATCTTTTTCTTTTTCCTTTTCGCCCTCATATTCTCGTTCATCTATCAGATGAATGCTTTGAAACACAAAAATAAATAAAACGCTAAAAACAAGAAAAGGAATGAATCGAACCAATTTTACAAACTGCATTAAACTTTGTGAGTATAGTAAAGGGACATTGATTTTATCTTATGGGTAGGTAAAAAAGAAAGGCATTAAAAAGCTAATTTTATTTTGATAACTAAAAAATAAAAAGGTTCTCCGATTTATGCCCCACCCATAAGACATAACGGAGCAAATAAACAAAAAGTAGTTCATTGACACAAATATTTTATCAAAAAAATAGAATAATACTTTTTTCAAAATACCCTTACAGCCTTGAAAAAAGCGTATTGAAAAGCCATAAAATAGTAAAAATAACGTATCGAAAGCCTCACGAATTATTATCATTATAGTACAGATGAACGACACACTTTTGGAGAATTACGGCATCGTTCCCTTCAATTTTTTCTCATTCTCCTGAATACGTGTATTTTTGTACAGATATTTCCTTGTATTGCGATTGATTATGAATAAAAAAACATTTAGATGGTACATTTCTCAATATTTGAAGTTTATTTTTTGGATAAATTTTATCCTCATTCCTATATTTCTTTTTGCCCAGCAAGACTCCTTGGTAGAAACCAAACAGATTGAAATTATCAATAGTGATGACCTCGTGTATGAAATCAATAACGGCTTTGAAACCCAACGATTGAAAGGAAACGTTGTGATTTTGCATGAAGGTACTTATTTCTATTGCGATAGTGCTATCCACTTCGTAAACGACAATAATTTTAAGGCTTTTTCGAGAGTAAGAGTAGAAATGCAGGACGGCGTAAAATTGACTTGTAATCGCCTGAATTATGACGGAAATACAAAGATAGCAGAAGCCATAGGCAAAGCGGTGGTTACGGACGGGAAGGCAGTACTTTCCAGCGAAAAACTAACCTATTACCGAAATGAAAAATATGGTAAATACACTACTGGCGGTAAGCTCACCAACGCGGATAACGTACTAACAAGCCGGTTAGGGTATTATTATCCAGAGGAAAAAATGGCTTATTTTAAGAAAGAGGTAAAATTAGTAAGCCCTGATTATACCCTGACCACGGACACTTTGGGCTATAATACTAATACAGAAACGGCTGTTTTTATGACCACTACCCACGTACAAGGCAAAGATGGTGGATTTGTAACAGAAAAAGGCACCTACGACACCAAAAACGAAAAGCTAAACCTCGAGAGCCGCACGCAAATGACCAATGAAGATTACATCATGGAAGCAGATAAGACAGACTACGACAATAAAACCCAAACAGGATTTATGGTTGGGGGGGTCTATATTCAACAAAAAGATACTTCCTTTACGCTTTTTGCCGATTCTGCCGACTATAACCGTGGGAATGGAATCGGACACGCTACGGGTAATGTTGTCATTATTCAGAAAGATAGTGCGACTATTATTTATTCTAAAAAAGGAAGCTTCAATAAAGAAGAAAAAAACGGGACCGCTTATGGAGATGTCGTAATCATTCAAAAAGATAGCACAATGATAGTAACTTCTGATATTGCAGATTTTGAGCAAGAAAAGAAGAGCGGAAAAGCTTATGGTAATGTAGTCATTCGTCAGAAAGATAGCACCTTTACCGTTTTTTCGGATACCGCTACCTTCAATAACGAGACCCATAGAGGTACTGCGACGGGCAGCGTAGAACTCTATGAAAAAGACAGCACGCTTAGTATATTTGGGGAACATGCTATTTTTTTCAGAGACACCAAAGAAACATGGATGACTAACCACCCGGTTGCCGTACAAAAATTCGATAATGACAGCCTCTACATCACCGCCGATACCTTGTACGCAGTAGAGGACTCCCTTAAACGCCGTACCTTTAAAGCCTTCGGAAACGTCAAACTATACATGAAAGACATGCAGGGTACTGCCGATTCTATGGTGTATCTTTATAGCGATTCCATGATAATCCTATATCAAAATCCTGTCTTGTGGTCTGATTCCTCTCAACTTTCAGGAGATAACATGATTATTTGGCTCAAAAATAAAAAAATAGATTCTTTGTTTGTCAATCAAAATGGGTTTATGGTTTCTCAAGAAGATACAATTGGTTTTAACCAAATCAAGGGGAAGCAACTCCGCGCCAAATTTTTGGAAAATCAATTAATTAGGTTGCATGTTGTAGGAAATAGCGAAAGCATTTACTACATCAAAGATGAGACCAAAGGCTATCAAGGCATGAATAAGTCCGTTTCCCAAGAAATGAAAATCTTCCTCAAAGACAATAAAGCCAATAAAATTATTTTTATTTCAAAACCCGAAAGCACCTATTCTCCTATCTATGAAGTTTTGTTTAAGGAACAAAAATTAGAGGGTATGATATGGATTCCTGAACAAAAGCCCGAAAAACCGCCATTACCAACGCTAAGAAATCAGGAACTGCCCGAATAAATATTTTGGTAAAGACGCTCGGAAGAGATTCTTTTATTCGGAAAAAATAAAAACGGGAAACCTCTTTCTACTGTTTATTTACGTTATTTGCATATCTTTGCGCCGCATTTCGCAAATAATTTTAGAAGATTAAACTCACTTTGTATAGAAATGAAACATATTTTTCTGTTTACGTTATTGTTCCTAACGCTACCTTTCCTATATGCACAAACCGGTCAAATACGTGGTAAAGTTCTCAACGATAAGGGAGAACCCATGGTGGGAGCAACGGTCGTCATTTTAGAGCCAGAGATTATAGGTGCTTATACAGACGAAGAAGGGATTTTTGACCTCTCCAAAATAAAAACAGGAAATTATGAGATAATTACCACTTTTATCGGGTACGACACCGCTGTTGAAAAGATAGAGGTGTTATCCGGAAAGGTTTATACACTTAGGTTTGTATTGCATGAATCCGAAGTGGTAGCAGATGCGATTGAAATTACGGATAAAAAAATCGGGAAGATTGAAAAAACAGAAATTAAAACTGCGGTAACAGAAATTACCCCCGAGCAAATAAAAGTTATCCCCTCTATTGGTAGTCCGGATTTGGCACAATACCTTCAAGTGCTACCCGGTGTAGTATTTACTGGAGATCAAGGTGGACAATTATACATACGAGGAGGAACGCCCATTCAAAACTTAGTAATGTTAGATGGAATGGTAATTTATAGCCCCTTTCACTCTCTTGGGCTTTTTTCGGTCTTTGATGTAGATTATATTCGTAGCACAGACGTTTATACTGCCGCCTTCCCGGGAAAATACGGAGGCAGGCTTTCTTCGGTCATGGATATTAAAACCAAAAATGGAAACTTAAAAAGGCATGGGATTAAAGCAAACTTCAACCCCTTTAATGCCGGAATCCTAACAGAAGGCCCCATCAAAGCCGGAAAAAGAGAAGGCTCCGGGATAAGTTACTTGCTTTCTGCCAAAAATAACTATATCAACCTAACCAGCCCAATCCTCTATCCCTACGTCCGAAACAACGCCGACACTACCACCAAAGGATTACCCTACAATTTCATGGATATTTACGGAAAATTATCCGCTTCTGACGGGGTAAACTACGCAAATGTATTTGGCTTTACCCATAATGATAACGTAAACTATTCTTTTCCAGCAAGTGTAAAATGGAACTCATACGGAGGAGGTGCTAATTTTCAATTGCTCCCACAAGGGGCGGCAGCGATTATCTCCGGAAATTTTGGATTCTCTAGCTATCGTACTAAACTAAATACCGCCTCCGAAACCTTCCCGCGTAATAGTGGAATTAATGGCTTTAATGGTGGTCTAAATATGACCTATATCCTCAATACCATTAACCGCTTAGATTTTGGATTTACCCTATTGGGCTTTAATACAGATTATACCTTTACTAACTCCTACGGGTTTATTACCTCTCAACGTAATAGTAATACGGAAGCCGCTTTGTATGCGAGTTACAAGCATGTGTTTTTGTCCAAGAACTCTGCTTACGCTACGCGTATAGATTCTACCTTTGAAAGACTTGTGCTTGAACCAAGTATTCGCCTACACTATTTCAATGACCAATCCTATTTTTCCCCCGAACCCAGATTAAGGGGAAAACTCAATTTTAATCGCCTTAGTTTTAGCTTTGGAACCGGATTATACGCCCAAAATCTCTTATCCGCCCAATCTGATAGAGACATAGTGAATATCTTTCAGGGATTTTTATCTGCACCCGAGAGAGGTACGCTCTACGGAGGCACTAAGGAAAATAGCCTTCAACACGGCTATCATTTCTTAGGAGGCATAGAAGTCGAAGTAGTAAAAAATCTTAGAACAACTGTAGAAGGTTGGTACAAAGG
>CAUJFT010000337.1 GCA_963169475.1 Bacteroidota bacterium
GTTCAGTTTTTCTTGACGGACGACCGCTGGTTTCGCTCTCCCAATAATACAAAATCTGAAAAAAGAGATTATTTTGGGCAAGAACAGTTAGACCGCTTGGTAGAATCCCTTGTAGGCTCTCGCGCTACTTTCAAGTTCGTATTAGTAGGCGGGCAAGTGCTTAACAGTGTCAAAAACTACGAAACACTTATAAACATTGCCGAACATGAAAGAACCTATCTTTTAGATAAAATCGCAAAAGAAGAAATCAAGAATGTGATTTTCTTAACCGGAGACCGTCATCATTCTGAACTTTCATTAGTAGAGGTAAAAACGTCTTCCGGCAAAAGCCTGAAAGTATATGACTGGACAGTTTCTCCCCTTACCTCTACGTCTTATGATGCTTCCAAAGAAGAAAATACTTATCGTATTCCGGGTTCACACTATGGTTCAAGAAACTTTGGTACAATGGACATTACTGGTGCTTTGAAAGAGCGGGTACTTAACCTAAAACTTTTTGATGTAAATGGTAAAGAGGTCTGGAACTATTCAATAAAGCCGGAATAATATGGCTATAAACTATTAGATAGGAGGTTGCCCAAAAAGGATATTTATACGAAAAATGAATTTGTATTTATCATTTTAAATGGCTCTTTATTGAGGATTTATTAGAAAATAAGTACTGGTTTGAAATTAGTTTATAATATTATTTTTAGTTAAAAAACTGATAAACAATTATTTGCGAAAACTAAGAACTTATCATTAAAAACTAAGAACTACTTAGAGCCAAAAACCAACAAATTATCAATTTCCAACAATCGTTCTTACCTTTTTGGACAGCTTCAGATGCGCGCGCGCCTATGAATCCGAAAGGCAGGGGGCGTTTATAGAGAAACAACGCCCCCTGCCTCCCCACCCACAAGGGCAAAGCGCGTGGAATGATTATAGAAATTATTCATCACCAAGGTAAGTATATTTTGGATTTAATACCTTTTGGATAGGCGTATCCTCTCCAAGTGTGCGTTCGCCTACGCCTCCGCGTGAGGTACCTTCTGCTTCGGGTTTCATGGCGGCGAGTTGTTGTTGGAGCTGAATCATCTGTGCTTGATTTTCCAGTTGGGAAGAAATTTGCTGCGTTTGTTGAGCGGTTGCAGCAGCAGTATTTTTAGTATTATCCAAATTGATGTTAAAGGGTAAGAGTTTGGACGGGATAGAGAAAATTGAAGAAAGCACCCGAATTGGGATATTGACAAAAGCCATCAACTGACTGGGACGTGTAATGGAAATGCTTTTGGGAAAACCCTTGTCAAAATCCATAGAGAAAGAATATTTAATGTATTTGGGTCTTTCAACTTCTACCAAATGTAGTTTGTAAGGGTGGGGGAGTGTTACATAATGTCTTTCGGAGGATTTTCCGGCTTTGAAGGTAAGTTCAGCGGCAGCCATCGGCTTACAATAAATACCTGGACCCTTATCACTTTGTTGTACGGGCTTTCCGATAGACATTCCTCCCTCTTGTTCCTCAATTAGGCGAATTTCTACACTAGGGAAAAAATTAGGATTATTAGGACTTTTAAAACTTTCCAACTCTTTATTGATTTGCTCTAATTCGGTACTGATAAAGGGGTCAAAAGTAACCTGATACACCATGACCTCCTTTGCAATATCCCTATCTACAAACTCCGGAATCCCTCCTATAATTTGGGCTATTTGCTTACCAAGCTCTCCAATTTTACCGAGAATTTCTCCGGTTTTATCTTCGGTTACTGTGTGTACCTTACTTAGAAATCCTTCGGGGGTAAACTCTACGGAAACCGTATCATCAGTCCACGCGTTATAGTGATATTGAAGATAATAACGATGTCTTGTATCTGCGGTTTGTACGACCTCATGCTCAAACCGGAAAGAAAACTTCGTTTCTCCATTTTTTAAGATGGCTGCCCGGAATAATTTAAGTTTGACAAGGGCTTTGGGTAAAAAATAACAATTAAAATTACTTCCAGCGGAAAATTTGGAAGAAGTGAGAATATACTTTGCTGCCATTTTAGTGATTATTAATTAAAGATTAAAACAACGATTATTCAGACTTCGGCAAAGTAATAGGAGCGTGTATCCGAAATCCATTACAATATTACGGCTAATTATGAGTAATACCAACAGTTCAGCCCTTTTTTTTTACAATTCAGATGTGTTTTCCCCTCATATATAAAAATAATTTATACCTTTACCCCGTTTTTAACAAAATAATCAGAAGATAAAAGTTATATTTAACTAAAATTAGGTGCGTTTAAATATTTTAATAATGAAAAAAATATTATTCTTATTATTCGTTTGCTACCTATCGGTTTCAATTTATGGTCAGCAAAATGTGGGGATAGGGACTACAAACCCGCGCCCGCGCGCAATTTTAGATTTGACCGCAACAGACAAGGGCTTTTTGCCCCCGCGGACAGACCCTATGTCCATACTCGGCTTAACTGCTCAAGATGCCGGCTTGCTAATTTATAACCCTGCTGATAATTATTATTATTATTGGACGGGAACACAGTGGCTTACACTTCCCGACCAAGATTGGCAAATTATTGGCGGGGGCGCAGCCCAGTACTCTATTCCTCCAGTAGTAGGTATTGGTACCACTACTCCTAATGCTACTTTTCATGTAAATGGCACGATTAGGTTTGAGTCCTTACTCAATTCTTTGGATACTACCGTCTTGGTTACAGATGCTTTGGGTTATGTAACCCGGAGACCCCTCCCCAATAGTGCGTGGGACGGCGATAACCAAAGCCTCGCCCTTTTAGGAAATACGCTTACGATTTCCGGAGGAAACTCCGTGAATCTACCTTTTACTAATATAGTACCCGGCTTGGGATTAATAAGCTCCGGACCTGCCGGAAACCAAACGATTGATGTGCAAGCAAATAATGGGTTGAATGTAGATGCAGTAGCAGATGCGGTTCAGTTAGGAGGACCCCTAATTGAGAATACTGCTATTACCAATGGGAACTTTAATCTTGATGTTAATCTTAACGGTACCGGACATTTTGAGGTTCAAAATAATGGTGCGCCGCTTATTCATGCCGATAACGTAAACAACGGAAGAATTGGAATGGGTACAGGGATAGTTTCGTCTAATAATGCTTTTGTGGAAATGGTGGCTCAATCAAGAGGGATTTTGATTCCGGAGGTTACTGATATTCAGATGAATGCAATTCCGGTAGCCGCCCCTCAAGATTTGGGCTTAATGGTTTACAATACAGATGAAAATGTACACATGTATTGGAACGGTACTTGTTGGTTGCCCGTAGGGGTTACCATTTGTACTGATTTTTCTATTGATTGTGGAGTAGGGGCTGGGTGTATCTACACGAGTTCGGCTTCTATCATTAATTTTGATATGCCGGTTGTCCTTAATTCCGGAAGTGCCGTTCCCGTAATCCTTGCCGTTGCCGGGGTGCCTAACGGAGTTACGGTAAGTTTTTCCTCTACTTCTGTAGTCCCTACGGACACGGTTAATGTGTCTATTGCAGGTTCTACTAATGCAGCACCCGGCGTTTATACCTTGAATTTTCTTGCTCTCTTTGGTCCTATTGTTCAGCAATGTAATTATACCTTGACGATAGTACCCGGCTCTCTTACTATTTCAAGCAATGCCGGGGTTGTGAATGAAATCAGTGTCGCTCCTAATACTACGGTTGCTTCTACACAGATTGATATTAATTTTTCTGCTGGAGCTTGTTCGGCATGTAATCAAGGCTTGCTTTCAGTATCAAATGTACCTGCCGGGGTTACTGCGAGTATCTCTACCAATCCAATCCCTACCTCTGGAGGTAGTAGTGTCATTACCTTTACCGCTAACTCTTGTGCAAACGTAGGAGTTTACAATATCTTGATAACCCTTGATTTGTGTGGACAGCTTATAACGTTCCCTTATACCCTTGAAGTGGATACCTCCGTGATTAATGTTGCCGCTAATGCAAATAACCTGAATCTCTTTAATATGGCAGCTACTCCTGCTTGTCCCATTACGCTTATTTGTAATATTGCACCAGGTATTACGGTTAGCAGCAATACAACGGCTGCCCCTGCATTCACTACGGGTTTATTTCCGGCGGGGAGTATTATTGACATAAATGTAGGTTGCGATGCTTTTATAGTGGGTAAAGGAGGAGATGGCGGACGCTCTGATAATGATTGGACAGTTCCTAATTGTGCGAATATCAATGGATTACCAGGTGGGCCCGCATTATCTATTACTACTACTGGCGTTACAGTTAATACCAGCGGAAGTTGTAACGGATTAGTAGGCGGCGGCGGCGGCGGTGGTGGTGCTGGAAGCGACGTGGTACATGCGAGCCTTTGTATGCTACCCGACTTTGATTCCGGTGGAGGTGGAGGCGGAGGTGCTGGCGGAGGACTTGGTGGCGTTACCCCGGGTGGAGATGGTTGTACTTCTAATTCCGGCACCAATGGCTCTTTCCCTCCGGTTGCGATTCCTTATGGATTGGGAGGAGGCCCTTGTGTGGGTAATTGTTCTTTCTCTATTCCTTTTATAGGAACATTTTCCTTTAACTATGCTGGCGGTGTAGGAGGAAACGGAGGTAGTTGGGGGCAGCCCGGAAGTAGTGGTACTGGATATAACTGTGGTGGGTCCGGAACTTGTTCTATTCTGGGGGGAACTACCGGCTGCGATATTGGTTCCGGTGGAGGACCCGGCTCTGCCATTATTAGTAATGGAAATACCTTTATATATGTTGGTCAAAATGTGGGACCTATTACTTGTACCGGTGCTTGTACATTGACAGACCCGGGTCTTGCCGGGGCCGTTCAATAATTCATATTACAAAAAATGAAGGTAAATAATAAATTTCTGCTCTTGACGTTGATAGTGATGGTTGTGTTTAGGACATCTGCCCAGCCGCCTTCTACTAATCCCTTGATTTTCTATAATAACGGAGCGAATGTGAGCATAAAAAATGGAGCAGTGGTGTTTGTTAATGATGCCTCCGTTCAGAATGCGGTCGGGCAAATTGATAATGCCGGAAGTTTCTTGATTGAGGGTAATTTTATAAATGATGCCTCAGCAACCGGAAGTAGTAGCACTACAGGAGTGTATGAAATCAAGGGAAATTGGGAAAATAATGGCATTTTTCAGGCAGACCAAAGTTTGGTTAAACTTAATGCTCCCTTTGCTCAACTCATCACAGGAAATCAGGTTACTACATTTCATAACCTTACGATTGATAGTGCTACTATAAAAACCCAAACGATAAACGCTTTTACGTCAAATATCCTTAGCCTCAACGATGCAGAGTTGGCGACGGATATTAATCAGATGACGGTAAGTAATAACGGACTCAATGCAATCATTCGCACAACGGGTTTCGTCAGTAGTATGGGTGGCGGGCAACTTATCAGAAATACGAACCTCAATAGTTATTACCTCTTTCCAGTAGGCTCAAGCCTTGGCGTTACCCGCTATCGTCCGGTATATATTCAACCCGAAAATGCAAACCCTAATGCCTTTGGAGTAAGGATGGCAAATACAGACGCAACCACTGAAAATTGGGATAGGAATCTCAAAGAACAAGATATATGCTTGATTAATCCCAACTATTATCATCGCTTATACCATAATACGGGAAGTGAGGCAGCTAATATCCGATTTATATACGATATTCCGGCAGATGGAACGTGGGAAAATGTATCCCATTGGCAAAATGTACCACAGTGGGAAAAACAACCCACCAATGTTTCTGTATGGAATGGAATGAACTATGCGCAGCTAAGTAATTGGACAAACTACAATTCTTCTGCTTTCGCGCTTGCAAATCTTGAACCGGTGATTGATACTACAAACTTAGACGTAAAATTTGAATATTGCGGACCCACCGGACATGTAAGAGGTATCGTAATCCGTAATGTATTGCAAGGAACATCTTACACATGGGCGGGGCCTCAAGGAGTAATTGCTACAGGGGTTGTTACCTCCGATGGTGCCATTCCGGATATAAATAACCTCACCGCTGGTGTATATACTTTAACGATTAACAAGCCTAATGGCTGTAATGCGACAATGAGTTTTACTGTAAATTTTGTACCTACTTTTACATTTGGTCTTGACCCTACAGATGTTCGTTGTTTCGGTACTAACACGGGCGCAATAAACCTTACGGTAAATGGTGGATTTGTACCGTTTACTTATCATTGGTCTAATGGTCAAAACACTCAGGACAATAATAATATTCCGGCAGGGACTTATATCATTACTATTAAAGACGAGCAAAACTGTATTCAAAAAGATACGATTATCATCAATCAGCCACCAAAGTTGATTTCGGAGATAGATTTTACCCCAGAAACCTGCGAGCAGAGTAATGGCACTGTTATAGTGGAGCCTTCTGGAGGTACGCCTGCCTATACCTATACATGGAACACCGTACCAGAACAGTACACCGCCTCTATTTCCAATCTTCCTGCTGGGAATTATCAGGTGCTTATCACTGACAACAACGGATGTAAACTAATAAAATATGCAAATATCTATAATATCGCTACTCCGGAGGCATTCTTTGAGGCAAGCATAGATACCTCTATGCAGGTGATTTTGTCAGATGCAAATCTATCTTTTACAAATTTGTCTCAATATGCAAACAGCTATCAATGGAATTTTGGAGATGGATTTACTACTAATATCAAAAACCCCGACCATACTTATCAAGAGCCGGGGCAAT
>CAUJFT010000338.1 GCA_963169475.1 Bacteroidota bacterium
TTTTCTTATATACATCTGGGTTAGTATAGAAAGGATTACACTCCCCCGTAATAAAAACAGTGTCCTCTCCTCCCTCTGGACATCCCCATTCCCGATGATAGACCGTTTTACTATTTACAAATACAGCTCCAATAAAAACCCCAGTCTTTTGATAGAGTAC
This sequence comes from Bacteroidota bacterium, assembly GCA_963169475.1. Lineage (GTDB taxonomy): Bacteria > Bacteroidota > Bacteroidia > J057 > J057 > JAAFHL01. The sequence goes on from CAUJFT010000338.1 coordinate 161, forward strand.
CTCTGCCTCTTCTTGCCAAATTCTTTCTGCTTTTCCCCAATATTCTACAACACTGTTATTTTCATGAAAATAGCCCTCATGTAGCCCAAGTGTAGCAAAAAATTTAATTGTTTTCATTCCCATATCGTAAACTTAAAAATTGGTTATTTATCTCCTCATAACCAAAATAATTTCATTTAGTCTTTTAAGCATAAATACGAGCGAGCAAAAAATAAGAAGTTTTTAAATCCGAATAATCAATAGTAAATATTTTTCCTATATTCTCCATAACAAAAAAAACCTACATTTAAGGGTTTGGAAATCTATATAATCTTGTATTCTTATCCGGCTTGCTTTGAGTTCCTTCCAACCCCTTTCGTAAATATTAAGAGGTGGGGAATAAGTAGGCAAGTAATAAACGAAAAGATTTTGTTCTTGCCACTTGTCTATATTTTCCATCAAGAGCTTGGATTTATGAATAGAACAATTGTCAAACACTAATATGGTCTTTTTTGTCAATATTTTGACAAATTTATACTAGGGTATTGATGACAAATTCTGATGTCCCCTTGCCTTGTGTTGTCTCGAAAAAGAAACGATTTGTACTTGCAACCCCTCTTTTTAAAAAAGATTTTAGCTGGTAATCAAGCAGTTTTATCCCTTTTTCTCCGCTATTATCCGTTTTGCTAAACTCAATTTCTGGCATTCTTCCTCAATCGCTTTGTGTACATCTATTTCTATTCGTAATTACATACACAAGTGGCTTTTAATGATTATGCCCTTCGTGGCTTTCACCGGGCTTGGCGACTACTAATCCGGTGAATCTTAGTGTTTTTTGTATGGGTTCACTATTGGTAGTTATGGTTACGGCTTTGGATTGCTGTCCGGTTTTGCCGGAGGAATTAAATTCGATTTCTACCTCTCCTTTCGCGCCTGGGGCGATGGCTTCTTTGGTATATTTTTTACCAGTACACCCGCAAGTAGGTTTCACATTGACGATGTACAAAGGGTTTTTTCCTGTATTGGTAACGATGAAAGTGTGTTTCACTTTATCTCCTTCGTTGATGTTTCCAAAATCGAAGGATTCGCTATCCCATTGTAAGGTGGTAGCGGGATAGTTTTTGGCGATGCTTATAAAATCTTCTGCTGGAGGAGGGGGAGGAGTGGCGGGCGTGAAGGCAGCAGAAGGCGGAGTAGGAGTAAGTTTGGTTTCGTTTCCGGTAGGAGGTACTACTTTTGTTTCCGGAGTAACTGTAACTTTGGGAGGGGCAGCTAAGTCGGCTACGGGTACGGAGGGCTTTGCGGCAGTGGGTGCAATAGCGGTTACTTTTGCAGTATTTTGTTGAATGAGTAATTCTCTTCTTGCGGTTTCAAGCAATCGGGATTGGGATTCTGGGGGTAATTGCTTCATCACTTTTTGTAGTTCTTTTTGAACTTTTCTGGAACCTTGTGCAAAAGAAATACCAGAAGAAAACAAACATAATATAATGATAATCAGATTTTTCATATTAAAAATAAGATATTACTTGTTGAAAAATTTTGAAAGATTGATAATTTTAATGCAAATTTACAGAAAATTATCTTCAAACAGTAAAAAAAGCAAAGGGTTAGAAGATTTTCGATTTTATTCACGGATTAATCATAGTTCAGAATGGCAGCAGAAATAGGGTTAAGTGAGGATATAGATTATTTAATAAGAGGGTCATTATTTTTAGTGATGCTTGGGGTAGGTCTGTCCCTTACTTGGAAAGAGATAACCAAAATTTTTGCATATCCTAAGGGGATACTTGTGGGGCTGTCTATCCAATCCTTAATGATTCCATTTTTGGCTATCGTAGCGATTTACTACTGGAAGATGCCCGAGTATTGGAAAATCGGGTTCATAATCCTTGCCGCTTGCCCGGGTGGTACCACCACTAATTTTATCACCTATTGGTTCAGGGGTAATCTTGCACTTTCCGTAGCATTGACGAATCTGAACGCACTTCTTTCTCTGATTACGATTCCCATAATTACTAATCTTGCGATAAGGATATTTTCTGGAGAAAATACGATGATTGCATTGCCATTTGGAGACACCTTACTTCAGATATTCTGGGTTACTATCCTGCCGGCTGCTGTGGGTATGGTTATCCGGTATTATTATCCTCTAATCGCCGCCAAGACAGAGTCAGTATTAAAGTATGTAACGATGGTATTTCTTGCCCTTGTCTTTCTGCTCAAGTTTTTCAAGGGAGGAGCGGTGTCTGTTACTTTTTCCGACTTTTGGGTCTTGTTTCCACCTGCTTTGGCACTTAATGTATGCGGGTTTTTATTAGGGTATTTTATCCCTGCTAAAATGGGACTTCCGGTAGAAGACCGTATGACAATAGGGGTTGAGTTGGGTATTCACAACACAACTTTAGCTTTTTTGATAGGGGATACCTTGCTGAAAAACGATTTACTCATAGAGCCGGCTTTGGTCTATTCATTGTTTAGTTTCTGGACTGCTGCTGCTTATGCCTTTGTGCTATGGAGATACAAAGAAAAACTAAGCCTCAAGGTATAAGTAGCAAAAGAGCCAAACAAATCAGAAAAATTAATAGTTAGGCACTTCATTATTATCATATAAAATTTTTACAAATGATACCATTTAATAAGCCCTATTTGTCGGGGAATGAACTTGAAAATATTAAAGCCTCTGTTCTTTCCGGTAAAATTTCTGGTGATGGCATGTTTACCAAGAAATGTAATCGTTATTTTGAAGAGAAATACGGGTTTCAAAAAGTACTACTTACCACTTCTTGTACTGATGCCTTAGAGTTAAGTGCATTATTGTTGGAGATAAAGCAAGGCGATGAGGTAATTATGCCCTCTTATACCTTTGTTTCTACGGCAAATGCCTTTGCACTTAGAGGAGCTACTATCCGGTTTATAGACAGTTGTTCGGACAGCCCAAACATGGACGTTGCCCAAATAGAGTCGCTCATTAATGAAAAAACAAAGGCAATTGTCGTCATGCACTATGCAGGGATTGCTTGTGAAATGGATACGGTAATGGCACTTGCCGATAAATACAATCTTTTTGTAGTAGAAGATGCCGCACAAGCTATTGATAGCTTTTATAAAGGGAAGCCTTTAGGAGCAATAGGGCATTTGGGGGCATTTTCTTTCCATGAAACCAAGAATATTGTTTCCGGAGAAGGCGGAATGATTGCAGTGAATGATTCTCGTTTTGCACTTAGGAGTGAGATAATCCGTGAGAAGGGTACAAATCGTTCGGCTTTTTTCAGGGGGGAAGTAGATAAATATGGGTGGGTAGAAGCCGGATCTTCTTTCCTGCCTTCGGATATAATTGCCGCTTTTTTATCTGCCCAATTGGATAATCTGGAAGAGATTCAACGAAGACGCAAAGCAATATGGCAGCAATACTGGGACGGACTATTGCGACTTGAGCAAACAGGGAAACTAAGACTTCCTAATATCCCTGATTATGCTACTAATAATGCACACATGTTTTATGTGATTTGTACGAATCTTGACGAAAGAGGCGCGCTGATTCAACATCTCAAACAGCATAATATTCATTCTGTTTTTCATTATTTATCCCTTCATGCCTCTCCCTATTTCCACGAAAAACATGACGGAAGACCTTTGCCGTGGACAGATTTTTATACTGACACTTTATTGAGGTTGCCTTTATTTTATGAACTCACTGATGAACAAGTTCAATATATCGTTCATCATATTTTGCAGTTTTTTGAATAAAAAGTAAAATAGTTTGTGTTGTATGGATAGAAAAGGAGAGTTTTTTTATAAAAGCAGAAAAAGTCGAAAAACTGTGTAAATTTGCCCCGATTTTATCAAGGAGGATAATATCCCGATACAGCAAATCTCGATGGAAAAAATATACTTCAAAGGGTTGAATGAGTTGCGGGCATTCGCAGCGTTAGGAGTTGTTTGGCATCACATAGAGTTATACAAGAATAGGGCAGGGGAGGCTTCTCTCATGTCCACCCCTCTCCGATATTTGATTGAGCATTTAGGGAAAAATGGGGTGTATCTTTTTTTTGTATTAAGCGGATTTTTAATTACTTACTTGCTACTTGCCGAAATCGCTAAGAAAGGAGAAGTAAGCCTTAAAAAGTTTTATGTTCGTCGTATTTTAAGAATTTGGCCTATTTATTATGCAATAATATTATTTTCCTTTTGGATATTGCCTTATATAGGACTCAATTTTTCTTTCTTTTCAGCAGAAACCCATTATCTTGGGTTAATGGAAAAATTAAATCAAAATTTTTGGTTACCCTTTTTTTTCTTTATGTTTTTCATGCCCAATGCCATTTACAGCGTGATACCTGTGGCAGGAGCAAGCCAAAGTTGGTCGGTGGGAGTAGAAGAACAATTTTATCTTATTTGGCCCTTTATCATCAATTATTTTCGCCAAAAAGCCATCTATGTTTTGGCGGGTATTGTGGTGGTCGTAGCACTTACGAGGGAAGCGATTCCGTATATGCCGCTTCATTGGATTATGCCGGAAATTGCAGCAAAGATTTTTAGAAGTTTTGTTATTTCGTTCAAAATAGATTTGATGGCAGTAGGAGGAATCGGAGCTTTTCTTTATTATCAGAAAAACGAAACCTTAATGAGATGGTTAGAAAAACCGGCATTGGTTTGGGGTAATCTTCTTCTTATTGCGGTGCTGCTGGCGGTTCAGTCTTTTATCATACCCCTTGCAGTTTGTTTCTTGATTTTGATACTTTCTGTCATTACAGGAAAACTCAATGTTTATAACCGAATCCTTTCGTTTCTAGGGGTGATTTCTTACGGAATCTATATGATACACCCTATCATCATGTTCTGTTGTTTCGCCCTGCTCCACAAGCTACAGATTCAGAACGGGATTTTGTTTAACCTACTAATCTATACTTTGGTCATTGGGCTTACTATTCTTATCAGTCATTTATCTTATCAGTATTTTGAGTCTTATTTCTTGAAGTTTAAAGATAAATTTGCGGTTGTTTTAAGCTCTAATAAAGAAAATGGATAATAAAAACGCGGATACAAAGTATTTTTTTGTTACTTGCGTTACTCTTAAATACTCATAACCATAAATCAAAAAACGTATGAAGTGGATTTTTTCAAAATTTCGGGTAGCTTGTGAAAAAAAAATTCCCGGAGAAGGATTGGCTCTTTTTAGGATACTCTTTGGCGTGCTAATGTTTTTAGAAGTAACAGAGGTGGACTACTTTCGGGAGCTTTTGTACTCTGATACGCCCTTTATCGGACATCAATTGGTAAACTTTCACAGATTCCTATTTGCGTGGCAGATAATACTTATCTTCTTTATATTTGGATTGTTCACGCGGGTTACCGCCTTATTAAACTATCTTTTTGGGTTGGTAGTATTTAGCGTTTTTCATAAATTTGAATACCATTTAGATTATAGCCTTACCAGCTTGAGCTTCTTGTCTATGATTGCTCCTATGGCTCAAACCTATTCTTTGGATAATCTATTGAAAAAAATCAAATACTCCCGTTCGGGATTTGACTTTAAACCCGATACCCGTACTCCCCAGATTTATTATTTCATCTTTATGTTTATGGGGATTGCCATCATTTATTTTGATTCTATTTTCTATAAATTAGCTTCCTCTATGTGGATGAATGGCTTGGGCATGTGGTTACCGGCTTCTTTACCAGAAAATACTTGGTTAGATTTATCTTTTATCTTGAATATTAAGTTCCTTTCCTTAGGAATGGGCTTTCTTACGCTGGTATTTGAAACCGTTTTTATCTTTACATTCTTTCTGAAGAAATGGCGGTTTCCGCTTTTCATTGTAGGATTAGGACTACATATAGGGATTGTGGTTGCGTTTCCTATTCCTTGGTTTGGATTAGGGGTTGTGTTTCTTTATGTGCTATTGTTACCTGCGGGAATCTGGCAAAAGATATTCAATAAGTTTCGGTTTAAAGCCCCCAAGCTCACCATATTTTATGATGAAAACTGCCCAATGAGTAACCGCATGAGGTTGTTTATGAAACATGTAGATGCTTTTAATGCCCTTGATTTCAAAAAAGCGAGTGAAGCCGGCTCTTATAAACCCTTGGAGGGCATTTCTGAATCAGCGTTAAAAAACGGATTGTATGCCATTGATAAATCCGGAAACGTGCTAAACGGACTTAAGGTCTGGCGAAAAGCCATGCTTTATCAGTGGTTGCTATTTCCATTTGGAGTTCTTTTATACATACCCGGACTTTATCACCTGAAAAATGTATTTTATACCTACTATACGCGTACCTCCGAGACAGAGCCTTGTACAGAGGCGGCTTATGACTTGGGTTATGCTCCCGCTCCGGTGAACTGGGATAAATTAAAAGTAACACAAAGAATTACGTGGGGAAATATGAAGTCAAAATTACTTTTTGCTTTTTTCGTTTTCCTCTTACTCAATCAGTTTTTACTTATCTTCTGGCGTTCCATCACCTTTGATGGTGTCAGGAAGATACCAGTGATTAATCATGCCATGAAATACTCCCTTCCGGGAAAGATTATCAGTGAGCATTTGGTAAACGGGCAGAAGTATCTAGGCTTAACAAGCCACCCTGTGTTTATGGACGTAGTGCATTTTGATGGATACAATCATATTATTGCCGTTGTTTACAAAGATGATAAAGGAAAAGAAACATATCTACCGATGATTAATGAAAAAGGACAAGCAGGATATTATGCTTTCGGAAGAAGGTGGGTAAATTGGACTTTCCGTACTAATAATAAAGATATAGACATGGAAACCCTGAAATACGGATTGATGAGATACTCCGCTTTCTGGATGGGGAAACACAACAAAAATTTTGATAATACCACTTTATATATAAAGGTGAAGAAAATAGATACTCCAAAAAAGTGGGAATATAATTTTCTGCGAAATCAAATGGCAAAACCTTGGATAGATGCAGGAACTATAGAGTGGAAGAACAAGCAGTTTACTGCCAATATTCCTGATATTGAAACATTGTAACCATAGATAATGACTATAGTCCCAAAACCGGTTTTATCCGTTTTTATATCGTTCTTCAAGAATCACGCCCTACTTTTGGGGGTGATTCTTCCTTTTACTATAGCCTCCGGTTTGGTTTTTGCCCCTATTTCTTGGGTCTTTGGCTCTATCGCCATCACTCATTTTTGGTTTACCGGTAAAAAAGCAGATGCTTTTCTTTATCTATATGCTACCTTTGTACTTGGCGACCGTAATGAAAATGCCTTTGATGGTTTCAAACAACTAAGAGCCTTCCTCATGGTATTGGTGTTTCTCTATACGATACACGAAATTATTAAAAAGAAATATAATTTTAACGCGCTTTATTTCTTGTGGATTCCCTTCTTTGTTGTAGCAACTATCGGTTTCTTCCGAAGTCCCGTGCCGGTACAATGCTTTATGAAGACAATATCCTATGCGTTTATGATTTTTGTGGCTACCCACTCCCTGAAATACTATATCACTCACGACAAGGGTAAGCTCGCTCATGATTTTATTACGACGATGAATATTCTCCTTTTTATGAGCCTATTTATCATGGTCTTTTTTCCCTCTATTGCTTATTTTCAAGACGAGGAGGACGCGTCTAGATTGAGGCTTTCCGGCGTAATGGGCAATCCCAATGGATTAGGGTATGTGTGTGTGTTACTTTTTATGTTTTTGCTGTATGCAAAGTATTATCTTCGTTGCATTTCATTGAATTACTTCCTTTTCTCTTTGGGCTTATTGAGCGTTTGCCTTATCCTAAGCGGCTCACGGGGAGCATTATTATCTATCTTTGTGTTTGGACTTTTGTTTTTTATTAATCATAGAGATTTTGTTACTAGAAATATACTTAAATATATTATATTCCCAATTTCAATCCTATTCCTTATTTATTTTGGAGCCACAGTGATTCAAAACATGCCTATTCTTTCAGACCGCCTACGGATAACCTCCGGAATGACGATGGACCATATTACAAGTGGGCGGCTAAATACATGGCTTTTTATATTCAAAACAGAAAGAATTACTCATGTATCAGAGTGGCTTTGGGTGGGGAAGGGCTTTGCTTATGACACTTACTTTTTTGTTAATTTACGGAAACAATTCCCATTATTACCCAGAAGCTACGGAAGTCCGTTCAATAGTATTATTTCTCTCGCCATGAATAATGGCGTGATTGGTACAGGGCTACTCGTGGCAACCATTATAGTTTACTTTTCACGGTTTAAAGATAAGGCTTTGCGCTTACCGCTTGGGCTTCTTGTCTTTATCGTGGCAATGTCCGAGTCCACATTTGCCGCTTCTTTAAATTATTTTACGATATTTTTTTATATGTTTCTTGGGATATACGTTCAAGGAACTCCTAAACTCCAAAAATTAGATGAAAGCAGTATTTCTTTGTAGGCGGCTTGCCGGATATATGTTTGAGAGTATTCAGTATTTTTCTCAAAAATATAACGTAGATTCGGTGATAGTTACTACACCCGCTGACCCCAATGCCCCTTTTGAAATCAAAAAAACAAAATATGTAGAGGTTTTGTCAATCAATGCTAAAACAGAAAAAGAATGGGCAGATTTTATTGGAAAAATAAATCCCGATTTGATTTATATGGCGGGTTGGGCAGTCCCGACTTACAAAAAAATCGTGAAATCTTACGTGAACAAAATTCCGGTTATCATGGGTATGGACGCGCAGTGGGAGGGGAGTTTTCGGCAGCGATTAGGCACATGGGCTTCCTCCTATTATGTAAGACCTTATTGTAACCATGTTTGGGTGGCAGGAGACCGTCAATTTGAGTTTGCCAAAAGATTAGGATTTCGTAACGATTCTGTTTTAACCGGATTCTATACCGCCGATACCCCCATGTTTCAAGCTAAATATTCCGGAGAAGAAATCCCGCATTTTGGTCTGGATAATCCTAAAAAAATCGTATTTGTAGGCAGATATGTTGAGGTGAAAGAGCCGCGCTTGCTGATAGAGGCTTTTAATGCCATCAATCCCGAAATAAGTAAAGATTGGGAACTCATTATGATTGGTGCGGGCGAATTAAAGGACGACCTTAAAAAAATATCGGGCAGTCGCGTAAAGATTATGGATTTTATGCAGCCCGAAAAACTTAATGACTTGCTTGCGCAGTGTCATGCCTTTTGTCTGCCAAGCTCCTATGAGCCTTGGGGGGTAGTTGTCCATGAGGCGGCTTGTATGGGACTGCCGCTTATCTTATCTGATGCCTGCGGAGCTGCCACCGAATTTCTAATTCATGGATATAATGGTTTCAGCTTTAAAAGCCGTGATAAAGCGGCTTTGACCAAAGCGATGACCGATTTATTTACCATAGAGGATAGTACTATGAAATCTATGCGAAAAAATAGCTTTCTTCTTTCTAATCGTATTACCCATGATACATGGGCAGGTACTTTATTCGGTGTTTTGAAGAAATAATGAAAAAAAGCATTCTTATATTTTCTGATTGGTATCTCCCTGCTTTTAAGGCAGGAGGACCCGTGAAGTCCGTTAGCAATTTTGTACAAGCACTCGGAAATCAATATTCTGTCCGAATCATCACAGGCGATAGAGATTTTTCCGAATCTTTACCCTATCCTAACCTTGCTTTTAATCAATGGACAAAAGCTCCTGACGGAGCTAATACATGGTATTTTTCCCAAAATAATCAACGATATGCTTCTCTTAAATCGTTGCTCATAGAGACAGAAGCGGATTTTATGTACTTTAATAGCATGTTTTCCTTGTTCTTTACGATTTTTCCACTTTATATTTTATTAAAATATAAACCTACGGTTAAAATTGTATTAGCCCCAAGGGGAATGTTACACCAAGGCGCGCTCCGATTAAAATCTCCAAAGAAAAAAGTATTTTTAACAATATTTAAATGGTTGGGGTGGCATAAAAAAATTCTTTGGCAAGCCACTGATGAGCAAGAAAGAAACGACATTATTCAGCATTTTGGACCGGTAGCCATAAAGGTAGTCGCTAATTTGCCTGCTGCTCCGGCTTTACAGGTATTTATTCCGCAAAAAATAAAAGGAGAAGTCCTTTTTGCGTTTTTTTCGAGAGTTTCGGAGAAAAAAAATCTTCATTTTTTCATAGAACGCTTGAAGAATATTAGCGGGAAAGTAACCTTGGAAGTATGGGGGAATCAGGAAGATAAGGACTATTTTCAACGATGTAGCGACTTGTCTCTGTCTTTGCCTCCGGACAAAAAGGTGATTTTTAAAGGGGCATATTCCGGAGAAGAGTTACCGGAAATTATAAAACCCTGCCACTTTTCTGTATTACCTACGTTGGGTGAAAATTTTGGACATTCTATATTTGAAGGGCTTTCCTTTGGAAAACCAGTAATTATTAGTGATAAAACGCCATGGAGAGGGCTTGAAAAAGAGGGTTGTGGCTGGGATATACCTTTAGAAAACCTGCTAAAATGGGAAGAGGTAATACAAAAATGTATAGATATCGATACTCAAATCTACCAAAAAATGGCAGAGAACTCCCTCCTTTTCGCCCAAAAATATTATGATAATTCCAAAACAATACAGCACTATAAAGAGCTTTTCGATTAATTGTAAATTTACATGAAAATTTTGGTTACAGGCGGAACCGGATACATTGGGTCTCATACCGTGATTGAACTGATGGCTGCCGGGTACGAAGTGATTTCTATTGATAATTATGCGAATTCTTCTCCAGATAGAATCCGTAGAATTAGAGAAATTACCGGTCAGACACTACTCAATTATCCCATAGATTTATGCGATATGGAAGCTACTTCAGAAGTATTTCAGAAGCATACAGATATTGAAGGAATTATTCATTTTGCGGCTTTTATGTCAGTAGAAGAGTCTGTGAAGCACCCGCTAAAATATTATCATAACAATCTTGAATCTCTCCACACTATTTTGTCATTAAGCAAAAGGTTTGGGATTAAGCATTTGGTTTACTCTTCTTCGTGTAGTGTTTATGGTAATGTAACAAGGCTTCCCGTAACGGAGTTTACACCCCTACAAGCAGCCGTTTCTCCCTACGCCAATACAAAACTCATAGGAGAGCAGATAATTGAGGCGGTAGCTGCTACAGAAATATCCACAAACTTTGTGCTTCTCCGGTACTTCAATCCCGTAGGTGCGCATATCTCCGGAAAAAATGGAGAATATCCCGGCAATAAACCCTTTAATTTATTGCCAATTATGGTTGAGGTAGCAGATGGAACCCGCCAAGAATTTACGGTTTATGGTACAGATTACGAAACACGGGACGGCACCTGTGTCAGAGATTATATTCATGTGTCGGATATCGCTTCGGCTCATATTCTTGCACTTCAATATTTATTTGAAGGAAAAAATACGGAGCGTATCGAGGTCTTTAACCTCGGAAGTGGAAATGGGGTTACAATTCGCGAAATGATAGAAGCCTTTGAAACGGTGAATCAACTGAAACTTAGGTATCAATTTGGCGCAAAAAGAACGGGAGACGTGGCAGCAATCTATGCGGATTGCACTAAAGCCAACAAAGTATTGGGGTGGATACCCAGATTTACACTAAACGACATGGTGAAATCGGCTTGGTTATGGCAACAAACCCTGAATAATTTGTCTTCATAAAATACGATTTTTGGTGCAAGTAGAGACACTACAATTGCAATGCCCTTACCTATGTGCCAAATTCGTACTGAACATTTTGTGTTTCATATTACTTATACAGCCCTTAGTATTTTTTCCATCTTTCTGCCTTTTGCTAATTCATCTACCAATTTGTCTAAATATCTTGCTTGTCGAGTTAAGGGATATTCAATTTCTTCAATTCGATACCCACAAATTACTCCGGTTATCAAGTATGCATTAGCATTCAAATTTGCTTTATTAAAAAAGGTTTCAAAGGTAACTTTCTCTTCGATGAGGGTTTGTAATTGTACGGGGTCGAATCCGGTTAGCCATTCAATTATCTGATATAGTTCTTCTATTGTTCTTCCCTTGCTCTCGATTTTAGCTACATAGTGTGGGAATACAGAGGCAAAGGTCATTTTAGCAATTCGTTCATTCTGTTCGGGAGTAACTTTCATATTTTGTTCCAATTTATTTTTTGAGCGTTGATTTTAGCCTTATGATTTCTTGGATTAATTCTATTGGCAAGGGTTTATCAAGCATAAAATGAAGGGTATCTTTCGTTTTAGCGGCTCTATATTTTGAAAGTTTATCTTCTATCTCTACTAAACCATAAACCGGATAAAACCCGATGTGTTTTGTATAAGCCGCAAAATAAAGATGATGATTTCCGACTTTAAATGCAGGTATATTGTAACGAATAGATTCTTCTGTATCGGGTAATACTTCAAAAAATATTTGCCTTATCGCATTTAACTTTTCTTGAACATCGGGTTCAAATTGCGATATGTATTTTTCAATCTCTGTCATTGCTTGTCTTTTAATGTAGTCCTCTAATTATTTGCGGATTATTGGGGGAGAGGATATTATTCACACAAAGTTCTAAATAAGATTATTTTTTGGAATTAAAACCACGTATAATTTATTGGGTGTATAAAGTTCCAAATTTGTTTTGGTATCAGCTAGGATTACTCCATAGGCTTATCTTTTTTCTTTATTAATTTTGGCGGTGGGGTAGGAGAGGTATTCTCTTTGTGTACCCTATTGGGTTTTTCTGGTAGGGGCTTCCTACGATTTTTAGGATTATCTATACTTTTGGGGGCAAACTGCTTTTCAGGGTGGTTATGCTCATAAGGAGGAGCCGGGTGATGGTTTCGATTTTTGGAGTTTCCTTTTCCTGTATTCTCACGAAACTCTCTATTGGGAGAAGCGATATTTCGGGAATTACTATTTGTTCCTTGTCTTTTAGGAGGTCGCCTCTTGTCTTGGTAAGGCAGATATTCTGGCGCGCTTCCTAATCCCTCGGGGAGAGGGGTTTTGGGGATAGTTTTCCCGATTAGTTTTTCAATGGAAGCAAACTTACGTTGGTCTCTTTCATTGACAAACGTAATGGCTACCCCTGTTCGACCAGAGCGGGCGGTTCTTCCGATACGGTGGATATAGTCTTCGGCATCGTGAGGAACATCTACATTTACTACGTGACTAAGGTTATCTATATCTATTCCTCTTGACAAAATATCCGTAGCTACTAAGATGGGAAACTCCTTGTTTTTGAATTTCCTCATCAAATCTATCCGCTGATCTTGGTCAATATCAGAATGAAAAACATGAGCATTGATATTGTTCTTTAGCATCAGTGCGTGAAATTCGTCTGCCTTTAGCTTACTTGAAGTGAAGACAATCAGGCTTTCTATTTCATCATGCTTTATGATGTGCAATAGAAGTTTTAGTTTTTGGTCTTCGTGAAGAATATAGACGGCTTGTTTTGCGCCTTCGGCAGGTTGTGATAGCTTAAAGCTGACACGCTCAAACTCCGGCTTTAAGATTTGTCGTGCAAAATCTATTATTTTTTGAGGCATTGTGGCCGAAAACATTAGGGTTTGACGTTCGCCTAATATTTCATTTTTTATCTTTATAATATCACTAAAAAAACCCATGTCCAGCATTTTATCTGCCTCATCTAAAACGAGAATCTCTACCGAACTTACATCAGAGTAGCTAAGGTTAAGATGTTGGAGCAAACGTCCCGGCGTAGCGACAAGGATATCTACTCCGCGTTGGATAGCATTCATTTGCCGGTCAAACTCCTGTTTGTCACTGCCTCCAAATATTGCCACAGAAGAAACCCCCGTATGATAAGACAGTCCGTCAATCGCTTGGTCTATTTGGAGAGCGAGTTCTCTTGTTGGACTGATAATCAGTGCTTTTATTCCGTGCTTCTCCTTACTTTTCAGCAAATGATTCACTACGGGAATAACAAAAGCGGCTGTTTTGCCTGTTCCTGTTTGAGCGGTTGCTAACAAATCCTTGCCGGCAAGGATAACCGGAATGGCTGCCGCTTGAATGGGAGTGGGATTGTTATAACCTATTCCGATAATACTCTCTATGAGACTTTCCTCCAATCCAAAATCGGAGAAATTTATTTCGCTATTTTGCATAAAATTATAGTTAAAACCAGGCTCTGCCTGTACTTGCACTTACATAACCCTTTTTACCCTCAGTTGTTTCCACATAAAAAAACACATCTGCTACTTTAGTAGGGATTCGCCGGATAACCTTAAAGCGTGGTTTTGCAACAAACCTTAACGTTTGCGTATTTATCCAGCCCCATAACCCGTCTTTTGAAACAAAAGCATAATCAGAAGAAATGGATCTTCTTTCAATAAAATCCCACTCAAAAGGAAGCATCACTTGCTTGCTATAACTGACGATTCCCCATTTTTGGCTTTTCTGACACACAAAACAACTAACCTTATCCAAACAAGCCTTAGTAATCTTTGATTGCTGCTGACAATCCAGTAGGTTTATAGTAATAGAATCAAAATCGGCAAATAAGGTGTCGTATTTAATCGTTGCCCAAACCGCATTCTCATTGTAACTGACGATATTTAGCTTGCCCCATATTACCCCTTTTTTATTATTATTAGAGAATATACTCGGATATATTCCTTCTTCATACAGATTTTGGAAATATGTTTTTTTTACTTTTGAGGTATCCTTAGTGGGGGTAATCATAAAATAGTTCTTTTGACTATCATAGGGTTTTCGGATTTGTAGATTCCCTACAAGAGAAGTAACAGAGGCC
>CAUJFT010000339.1 GCA_963169475.1 Bacteroidota bacterium
CGCCATAGCACTGAGCAGTACATTTTTTCGGAAGCGGTCTTGGGTGTGATGATATAAACGAAATGCTCTGATTATCATAAATAAAGGTAAGCCGAGAAAGATAAAAAGCCCTATAAATCCTTGTTCGGCGCAGGTCATCAAAAAATAGTTGTGGGTAGTGGATTGGTCTTCATTTTCACTTACCCAAGTACGAAAAGCGTCATCAGCATATTTACGATAGACTAAATTAAAGGTATTGGGACCAAAGCCAAGCAGGGGATTTTGGGCTACCATGTTTTTAGCTGCTACCCAGCGATAAAAACGCTCCATTCCGGATACGTCTGTGCCTTCAAAAGTAGCATTTAGATGATTTTGGAAATCTCCTTCGTGAAAAATAGTTTCTTTGAACTCTGGAGCATATTTGTAATAAGTATTGTTATTTACCAAATAAAAAACAAGAATCGTAGCGACGATAAGCCCGGCATAAATGGCTTTGTCGAGGAGTTTATGACGAATAACAAGGTATATAAAAGGCAGGGCAATTGCGCATAACCACGCTAACCTACCATAAGTAAGGATAGTGCCAATAAGTAGGCAAAACATGCAAATTTGCAGGATTCTGTAAGGCAAGGTGTTTTTGGGATACCATTCAAAGGCATTCCACACAAAGGGCAAAAACTGCGTAAGTAAGCAGCCATAAATTACATGATTAGTAAAAAAAGGATAAGGTGCCTTAAAGCCACCATCAAAACTCAAATCATATAAAAAGGCATGTTTGAGAGTAGCATGAACAGAAAAAATGGTAAGCGGAATCAAAAAGCACCAAAATAGAATTTTGATTTGCTTGGGATTATTGACCACTTTATCCGCGATAAAAACGAACGCACTTAAGTACCAGATTTTAGCAATGAGGAATTTGGCAGAACGCGAGGGGAAGTCGCCGGATAGGGTTGTAATTCCTATCCAAAAAAGCAAAATAAATATCCATAAAAAAAAGGGGTGAATTTTTTTACTAAGGGAAAATTGTTCTCCTTTAAGGATATTTAGGATAAAAACACTTAGAAAAAAAAGCATAAAAGGCTCTGAGGTATCTAAGGCAAGACTACCAAACTCTAAGTGAAGTGAACCGGGTATGCTCAAAAAAAGCATATAATAAATCAGGCGATAGTTATATAAGGCAATCATTACTGCCAATAACCCGAGAGGAGCTACTAACAATAAATCTGAATGAAAGCGTTTCCATGCAAACATAGTAGCGATTATTATAAAGGCAACAAACCCCAATAATAGCTCTTTCACATTTTCGGATATATATTTTTGCACGGAGAGAGGCATGATTTACCTTTTTTTCATTATTTCAGGTAAGCCTAAGTCTATCAATACTAAGCATCCTACGGACACTATGGAACTGACAAGCAAAGTTGTTACAATGATTATCCACCGGACAGGGCGTGCTTTTTTATCCGAAGGTTGAGCTGTTTCTACACTTAGTACCGAATCAAAAGATACTCCTTTCATGGCTTTTAGCCCCACTACTCTATCTTCTAACCATTGTAGTTTTTCTACTATCTTAAAATATTTTTGCTCTACAGAAAGCAGTAAATCTACTCCGTCTTGGAATTTGTTGAGAGATACCTCCGAATGAGGGTCTGAAAAGGTTTTAAGCTGCATTTCTGCTCCTTTTACCCGTGCTTTTGCATGGATTACTGCCGAGTCTTCTTTTGGGTAATATTTTGAAATCTCTTCGGCATAAGCCTTAGCATTTGCATATTTTGATTGAGAAGATAAAGCCTGCCCCAAAATTACTTCTGTTTGTTCTTGGTAGCTGTATATATTATATTTTCGTCTAATATTAGCAGCACTGTCGCGATATTTTGAGATAGACAATTGTAGCTCCTCAATGTCTTTTTCATAAATATCTAAAATCTGAAGCCGGCTTTTTTCTAAAAGCCCTTTATTCATATCATTTATTTTGAATACAATCAAATTCACGATAGCAGCAGCTCGCTGGGGGTCAGTGTCGTAGGCTTCTATTTTTAGCCCGGTTCCCTCCGTTTGTGAGATATTGATATTCCCTCCGAACTCTTTGAGTGCCTTAAACTTGGGGGAGCTGCCTTTTTTATCTATCCCGTAAACGTCCCATAAATTAAGGGAATCAATTACTGACATAGAGACCGTTTCTGATTTTGCAAAATTCCCTAATTTTTCCACTTCTTTTGCCGTTCCGTACAAGAACAAATCTTTCTGTCGCTCAAAAAGATTAATAAGGTCAAAACGCTCGGCATTAGAGGGGTAAACAATTGTACTAGAATGGAATTGGGGCGGATAAAAATAGGGCATCGTAAAAACTACAGCTAATATTACTGGTAAGCCCACCGTAACCATCAGATATAGGCGGTATTTTTTGATGATTTGAAGAAGATATATAAGATTAAATGTTGTCATTGATGATTTTCTTAACTTTCAGCATATAAATTTAGGGAGTAAGTAATAGTTGTCCTTAAATATATTTAAATAGTTGAATAATAGTAAATTAAAGTATATTTACGAGAGAAACTGTCCCTATTTCTTAGTAATAATTATTTCAGCACTTCTGTTTTAATGATTCTTATCGGTGTCTGGGGCTTAGTTCCACTAATCGGGGCAGAAGCAATTTTGTCTATTACTTCTATGCCTGATACTACTTCTCCAAAAACGGTGTACATTCCGTCTAACCAAGGCGCGCCTCCTTTGTCTCTATATCTTTCTCTTATGTCCTGGGGAAGTTTAAAGGGTTGGAAGTTTTTTTCGGAAAGATAAATACGGAATTTATCGCTAAATCGTTTTTGGATTGCGTTCACGGAGTCTTTCTGGTTTTTGAGGGCAAATGCTTCCATGCGGGCTTTTTCGCTTTTTGCAAGTCCTTCATTCTCTTTATTAAACTGCATATTCAGGCGGGTTTGAAGCATCATCGTAGTATTATTTTCTATAGTATCTAGCTTGGACAGCGGAATTTTATCCCCTGTTACTACATAAAATTGGCTACCGGAAGATTTAAAATCGGGATTATTATCTCTTGCCGCACACAAAGCTCCTTTGAAATGATGGTATTTATCTACGATTTCAGCCTCTATCTTATACCCAATATCGTCTTTGGCGGGGTCTGGCGTATTGCCGGGTTTAGTGCCGGGGTCTCCGGCTTGTATCATAAATTTGGGGATTACTCTATGAAATTCAATGCCGTTGTAATATCCTTCTCTACATAGTTTCAAGAAGTTTTCCTTGTGCTTGGGGGTGTCGTCATGCAATTTGAAATAGATTTTTCCTAAATCCGTTTCCATCATTACGTCTGCATTCTCTACCTGTTTTTCGCCTCCACACCCCCAAAAAGAAGCCGAAAAAAGCAAAATCCACGCAAGCAAAATCCTATAATCTCTCATACTTTTTATTAATTTTGTACAAAAATTTGGCAAAAGTACATAATTTTGTCAAATCTCAAACAAGTTATATGCAAGAATACGCCGAGAAAGAAATAATATACGCTTTTTTCTCTTTTTTCAAGAAAAATAAAATTATACTTTTCCTTGCAGTCTTGACAGGAGGATTTATGGGGCTTCTTAAAGCTACACTGAAACCGCTATACTACGAATCGAAAGCAGTAGTATTCTCTGTAAACACTACCGAAAACGATAAAGCCGGAGGCAGTTCTCCTTTTGGGATAGAATTACACGCCGACCAATTAATCCAAGTCCTTAAATCTGATATTATCATGGATTCTGTGCGAAAATATTGCGACCCAGGGGGAAAGAAAGGATTTTCTAATGTTTTTTTGTCGCAAACGATTCGCTTTTATCGAACGCCCCATTTGGGAATTGAAATTACTGCTCGAACAGAGAAACCCGAAGATGCATACTGCATCGTTTCTCACCTAATAGCCCATACCCATGATGCTTATAACGCAATTATTCGCCAAGCCACCTTACCTCAACGGGATAATGCCCTAGAAGAATACCTTAAACACCAAGAAGAATGGGAAATGCTGACGGATAGTATTGAGTCTCTCCCTTTGGGGGCTTTAGCATCTCGAAACCGGTTGAATCTGCTTGCAGAGAACAAGCAAAAAAAGGTCATGGAGCTGCTTTCAAAATATGAAACACTCCGACATAAAGCCGACAAAGAATTTGTGCCTTTGTTTGTTCTCAATAAACCCCAATTATCCCAAAATCCGATTCCCGCAGGATATTTCCCCAATATCATTGCCGGAATGCTCCTCACGCTCATTATTGTGATTGCAGGGCTGATTCTCTACATTCAATCCCAATGCTTCGTCTCAAAAACTAATTAGCTCTAATTGCTTATGAAAATATTCAACCAACCCTGGCTATGTCTTCTATTACTCCTCCTCGGCTTAGTGTTCGGGCTTCTGTTTTCGGGTTTTGATGGGCTTTATGGTCAAGACGCTTATGAGTATTATCGGTGTAGTTGTGAACTATGGAATGAAAACGCTCCAGATTGCCATTTTCCCCCAATGTATCCGCTATATAGTTGGATATTTTCTGTTATTTTTGGAAATACCTCTGCCCTACAAATGGTTTCTCTTTTTGCTTTTATAGGAGTGATGTGGTTTCTAAACGAAATTATTCGCTTAATATACGGACAAAAACAGATTATTATCCTTTATGTGCTTTTGTTTGGAGGGATGTCTGCCTATTTTTTCAGAGGGGCAATACTCGGAATGTCAGACATGCTGACTACTTTTTTTATGATAGGCGGGCTATATGGGTTACTTCGGGTTTACGTCAATAGGCTTAGTTTGAAAACTTATGGGGGATTATTAGTATTTTCTGTGTTTTTTCTGACACAAGCCGTATTTACGCGCTATGCTTCTATCCCCCTTGTTTTGTACTACCTTGGGATTGGTGCTTTTTTAGTTTTTCGGAAGATTTCCCTACAAAAAGCAGCCATCTTAATCGTTTCTGCCTTGGTGATTGTAGGGGGAATCGCCTGGGTACAGAAGGGTTTTGTTACTGGTGGGCTTACTCATATACATGTAAAGGGCTGGCATCTTTCTCATTTTTTTGAATCGGTCTTTCATACACCTGATGGGAATTTACGTTTTCGATTCAATAATTTCTTTTTCGGACTTTTTACTCAAATTCACCCTGGGTTCGGATTACTTGGTGTTTTATTTGTGGTATTACTTAGGCGGGATAGCTTCACAAAAGTTCTACTTTTTTTAGTATGGATTCCATTAGGAATATATGTTGTTTTTCTGATGGGGATTCCCTTTCAGAATATCCGGTTTTATATCCTCTCTTTTCCGCTTTGTGTGATTATATTTTTTCCACCTTTTATGCGGTTATTCGGTTTTTTAGAGAAATATCAATTAGAAAGCATTTTTCTTACAACGGTATTCTTTATGCAGATAATCCTATGCGTATTTGCACTTCGTAGTATTATTGGCTTAAACAGAAATGAAACTCAAATGGCAACCTTTGTTCAAAATAGACAGTTTCATTTACCAATTTTTACGTTAGGAATGGAAGGAAAACTTTATACGACTCATTACGCTGCACCGGTTACTTCGCTTTTTTATAAAAAAATCACCCATTACCCCGACTCATTCCTCCTCTTAGTACAGCCCAAAGTGTTAGAAACTCAATGGAAGTCCCAAAATCCTAATGTTAATTTTCAGCATATTATGCGTCATTACTCCGCTGATACTGTAATAACTTTTGGAGAAGGCTGGAAGTTATTCAAAATAACAAGGGCTAAATCCTCTCCGATTTGAAATATATCCCCATTGAATATATGGAGCCAGAGAAATCGGGATTTTTATTTGTAAAGAAGAAAGTCCCATAGAGTCTTTTATCCTTATTCTGAATAAAACAATTTTTATGGATAAAACTTACACTGAATCCATTCAGCGTCTAAACTCGCACCTAATTTTTCATAAAACCGAATTGCAGGCTTATTCCATTCCAACACATGCCACCGCATTTGAGCTACAGATTCTTCCCTTGCAATTTCGGTCAGTTTGTCCATCAGTTTCTGCCCTATTCCGGCTTGACGCGAAGCCTCCGTAACCACCAAATCATCTAAGTACATGATTCTTCCTTTCCAAGTGGAGTACGCAAAATAGTAAAGCGCGATTCCCAATATTATTTTATGCTCATCTTCTGCCACTAAGCACCGAAATGAGGGATTTTCTCCGAAACCATCTCTAACCATGCTATCAGGGCTTGTGATAACCTCTTCCGGTGCTTTTTCATACACCGCAAGTTCATATACTAATGACCACACCGCTGGCATATCTTCCTTTGTAGCAAAACGTATATTGACCATATTCCTTACCGATTTTTTTAGAAAAAACCCCTTTTCGTTTACAATTGTTCAAACCGTGAAACAGCCCCTTCATGCCGAGCAAGCGAAACCTCGCATTTAGTATAACCTCTTTGCTTTTGTAGGCGTAATGTGTGGAATCATGCCGCCTTTTGTATTGAAAACGAAAACGATACAACAATTTCCATACACAAAGATAGTAAAAAAATAAACACACACAAGAGCCTATTTAAAAATTACATTTAAAAAATGTTAAAGAGCAAAATAGTGCATAGAATAAATTTATAAAAAAGGGATTGTCAGTTGCTTATAGGCTTTTTTTTTAGCTTATTAGATGAGCGCGCAATTCTGCGTTTCTCAAAGCAATGTGGCATTATCAGACCGAAGTGTATCGTTGTCAGATTCTAATACAAGAACATTATCAGAATCTTTAATACCGATATGTCATTCGCTACTTCCATCAATAGATTGTTGCCGCTAAAACAAATTCACTTAGACTTTGGTTGTGTGCCTAAGTTTTTACTTTTTTTTCTAAAACGAATATGACATTTGAGGATATTATATATGGGATAAAACAAAAGCAGTTCAATAATATATATTATTTATTCGGGGAAGAGACATATTTTACGGATAAAATCGCCCAACTTCTGGATACAACTGTATTAGACGAAACGGAGCGCGACTTCAATAGAGATGTCTTATACGGGACAGATATTCAAGCGGGTCATATTCTAAATGCTTGTAAAAGTTTTCCTTTAATGGCTAATCATAGACTAGTTATTATCAGAGAAGCCCAAAATATGGACGCAAAAGATTGGGATAAAATGTTGCTATATTTTCAAAAACCCAGCCCAACAACAATATTAGTAATTGCTTTTAAAGGGAAAAATAAATCTCTCTCTAAGGCTGCCATAAAAGCCATTCAAGAAAATAAAGGGGTGATGTTAGAATCCAAGAAAATGTATGAAAAAGACGTAGCAAAATGGGTGGGTTCTCATATCCTAGCTGCCGGGTATGAGCCGGAGCATGGTCTTGCAGAGATTATTACTAGCTATCTCGGTACAAATCTTCATCTGATTGAAAAGGAATTAGATAAAGTTTTTATTTATCTTTCTGCATTTAAAGAAAAAAAAATTACCAAGGTATTGGTATATGAAATGATGAACATTGATAAAGAGTTTAATGTATTTGAACTAAATAAGTCATTGAGTATCAGAGATAATGCACGGTCTCACTTTATCATTCACCGCCTTACTGCTAATACTAAGACAAACCCGTCTATCTTGACTATTTCTAGCCTATTCCGGTTTTTTAGCGACGTAGCCTCTGCCTACTCCTACAAGGTCGCAGACGTGAAGGCGATTCAGGAAAAATTTAAAACCAATTGGTATGCTGCTCAAGACATTGCTTCCGCAAGACAAAAATATCCGCTGCTGAAAGTGTATCAAAATATCCTACATATTCAGGAGGCTGATTTAATGCTAAAAGGAATCCTTGCTACAGACCAAGAAGAAGAAGAAATAATGAAAACCCTT
>CAUJFT010000340.1 GCA_963169475.1 Bacteroidota bacterium
CAAGTGGGTATCCGTGATTTTTGTGAAGCAGAATTTCAACTTGCAGAAGAATCTAAGGATAGGGTTAAAATTTATGAATATAGAACCCTTGAAAAGGAACGATTTTGTGGCAAAAGTTGGAATGAAATTACTGATGAGATATTAGATGAGCTTCCTGAAAATATTTATGTCTCTTTCGATATAGATGGGTTAGATCCTTCTCTTTGCCCTAACACCGGCACTCCTGTTCCGGGTGGGTTTCGTTTTGACGAGATTATGTTTCTACTTGAAAAAATTACAGAAAAACAAAAAAAAATTATCGGCTTTGACCTTAATGAGGTAGGGATAGGAGAAAACGAATGGGACGCAAATGTTGGCGCACGAGTTTTGTGGAAATTATGTAATTATATGGGGCGTTCTCTTGGATTAATTTGAAGCTAATTTTTTGCTTTTAGTATATCTTCCCATATTAAGTACAAGCGTCGAAGTAATCCTATGACAGATTTTGTATTATACAAGAACGGGTTACCGCTGTGGGAAATATTTTGCTATAATCATTTTTCACCTCTTTGGGGAATTTGGGGTTTGGGTGTGGTGGGAGAAACTAATTGTAATTTGCCCTTTGTTTTTTATCAGGGGTATGCTGTGTGTGGGGTTTTGTTTTTACCAAACATGTAGGGGCAGATGGACTTTCTCACGTCTATTCCTGATAATTTTTCATAGGTTTGTCCTATCATGTATGAAATAAAGTTTTTTTTTCTTACCCAAAAAGTTGCCTATTCCAAATATTGGGTTTAGCTTTGTGTCATACAATTTCTTTGTTGTATATAGAGGTGGTTTCATTTTCTTCTAAAATAGAAAACTACGCCTCCTTTTTATCCTTTGGGTAGCCGTAATTAAGTACAAAAAGACAATGCTACGAGTATTTCTGAATAAAAAATCAATATACTTTAAACCTTTCATAGTCCGCCTTGTCGAAGCAGAAAATATTGTAATTTTTAGTATAGTCAAAAATATGAAACGTGTTTTTCCATTGTTTGTTACGCTTGCTGCCTGTAATTTGATTTTCGCTCAAACGCCTAATTGGTCGGAGCATGTTGCTCCTTTGATGTTTGAGAATTGTACCCCTTGTCATCATAATGGTGGGTTCGCTCCATTCTCACTTGTAACCTATGCAGATGCCTCCGCCAATGCGTTTGGTGTTTATGATGCGGTGGGAGATGGGGTTATGCCTCCTTGGCCTCCTGACCCAGATTATAGACACCTCGCTTTTGAGAGGGTTTTATCTCAGGACGAAATCAATACCATACAAGATTGGGTGGCAGGGGGAAGCCCTGAGGGAAACCCTGCACTCGCACCTACTCCTCCGGTGTATAGTAATCAGCCAACAATTACTAATCCTGATTTAGTGGTTACCATTCCTACTTATACCTCTACCGCTTCTAACGGAGATATTTACCGGTGCTTCGCTATTCCCTCCGGAATGATTGGTACAAAATATATTACCCAAATGGAGGTGATTCCTGGTAACCCTGAAATTGTACATCATGTACTTGTATTTCAAGATAGTACTAATAATTGTATTCAGTTAGATAATAATGATCCTTTGCCAGGCTACGACTCCTTTGGGGGGACCGGATCTAACGAATCTTCTCTCATTGGTACTTGGGTACCGGGTTCGCGCCCTGTTCAGTACCCTAACGGAATGGGAATACGCCTGCCCGCTAATACTAATATTGTCATTCAAATACATTATCCGGAAGGGAGCAACGGGCAAGTAGACAGCACACAAATAAGGCTGAAACTTACCAATGGACCCGTAAGACCTTTGTTTATCGCCCCTCCCTTAAATCATTTCAGTAGCCTCATCAACGGACCCCTTGTAATTCCTGCTAACACGATTAAAACATTTGAGGCAGAATACGGTGTACCAATAGACATATCTGTAATTAACGTTGGTCCTCACATGCACCTTATCGGACGAAAAATTAAAGCCTACGGGGTAGTAAGCCCGGGTGATACTCTCCCGTTTATCAAAATAGACGATTGGGATTTCCATTGGCAGGGTAGCTACGATTTTAAAAGTGTCCTAAAAATTCCAGCGGGTACTATGCTCCGCGCAGAAGCTACCTATGACAACACCCTTAATAATCCTCATAACCCAAGTAACCCTCCTCAAATAGTAACAGCAGGGGAGGCTACTACTGATGAAATGCTGCTCGTTTATTTCACTTACACTTACTATTTTCCGGGAGATGAAAATATTATTATAGATAATTCTCCTAATACTGCTTCGGAAAAACCGATTGCGGATATGATGTTTACTTGTTTCCCTAACCCCGGTAGCGGCTCATTCTGGATAGAGATTCCAGAGAAATCAAAAGACGAAGGCTTCATTTCCTTATATGATATAAAGGGAAACGAAGTCTTAACCTTCAATCTTGCCCCTTCTGATACAAAGATTCAGATTCCTACCGAAAAACTTCCCGCAGGTGAATATTTGGTAATCCTCAAAGCAGGAAAGCATTACGGCTCTCAAAAGTGGATAAAGACGGAGTAATTAAGTACGAGTGAGTAAAAAGCTAAGAAAATGAATATCATTTAAACAATTGACTATTAGTTGTTTAGTCTTACTATTTGTTGTTTATTTGTAACTATTCACTACTTAGCAAAAAACTTAATAAGAGGAAATCAATACCTTCGCAAAACGTCTGCTTTTGTTGATGTTTTGGGGCTTTAATCCCAAGAGGTAGTATCCGGGAGAAATATTTTCTATTGATACTTCTATTTTTTCGGAATTGGGTATGCTTGTTCCGCTTGTTAATACTCTTCCTTGTAAATCTGTAAGGGTGTAGTCCCATGATGTGCTGCTGTTTAGCCCGGATACCGTAAGCGTATTTCCCGTAGCAGGGTTAGGGTAAACATGGTAGCTTGTAAGCGGGTACTCTTGAGGAATACTGGTTAAGGGGTGATATTGGACATTCTGAAGCTCCGGTCTAATCATGAGTGTGCCTTTGATTTGGGATTGCACCCAATACCCCGCTGAATCCCAATACATTTTTGTATGATTGTCATAATTCATATCTAAGCCTACCCCCACGGGTTTGCTGTCTGTTTGCTCAATTCCAACCCAGATGTCGCCACTTACCGGAATAGGTTGATAGAGAGGATAGCGGATAAATCCGTCCACACTATCGGCATATTTTATAACTGTATTAGACTGTTGGTAAAGGATAGAGTCGGAGTGAGCTTTGTTCCAAATAGTAAGCCGAAACGGGTGTTGGTCCATATAGGTGCTTTGCTGGGTTACGGCACTGAAATGTACTCTTGGCATAAAACTAATCCATACTGCGGTAAGATAGTCGGGAGAAGTTATGGTATATTGTTGCCCAAAACCGCGAACATCAGTAATTCCGTAGCTCCCCTCGGATTCTCCGTCATCGTATGCAAATATCGAATCTATTCGGCAAAGTTCTGTTATTCGGTTATTCGCTACCACATTGTCGGCATCTGGAGGAAGATTGACACTCAGTAAATAAGAGGCATTGAGAGGAACAATACTTTGGTTACTAAAACCGGAATACCCTCCTGTATAATATTCTGAAGGATTAATCGTAGGAGTAATAACCTGTTGATTTCCTCCGGAAAAGACATTTCCACCTATGGGGTCAGTAAGCGTAGCTTGAATACTTAAACTACTCATTACTCCTTTTAGGTTATTGACGGTTACTGTGAAAGGCTGCATAATTGATGCTCCGTTAAACTGCTGATAGGGAATTGCTGTAAAAGGAGCTATCACGGGATTACTTAATCCTACAAGTGCCACATCATTGTGAGTCAAGTCGTTAAAATCTCTGTTTGCACCCATAAAAACATAATCCAGGTGCCATAAATCAATGTGAGAATTGAGATTTCCTTTTCTTCGGAAACGAATTTGAAATTCGGCATGAAAAAATGCGGGGTTATCTATTACGCTCATTATTTTCTGAAAAGCAGTATTAGGGCTTCCTCCTACTCCGTAAACCTTTTGCCAATTTCCGTCATTTTTTCTTAGCTCTACGTAAAAGCTATCAGTACTTTCAGGTGCATCTCCGTAGCCCTGAGGCTGAAGGTAAAAACTAAGTATAATATTATCGGAAATCTGCATTTGGCTAAGGTCAATATAATGCGACTCTAATACGTCAGACCACCCCGTAGCCAAGACAATACTGTAAGGGTCTCCTTCATTGTTTAGTCCGTCAAAAGTCAATACCCCTTCTGTAGGGTTTTCTTTTGCGCCATAGCGATATTTCAACGGCATTAATTTTCCTCCGTCATTAAACCATTTAGCGGTATCGGGAAATTGGTTACTACGAGAAAAATCATCAAAAAAAGGTTCATTGATAGAAAAGGGAAGTGTTAAAGGAGTAGCGGTAATCCTACTAGAAGACAAAATGCTGACTTCTGGTTGAGGAAGGTGGGTATCAGAAAAAATATCAGGATTTTGCCCTAAGCAATTTTCTCCACCTAAAAACACAAAAAGCCAAATAAAAAGAAAAAAACGTTCCAAAAATAACATGCTAATTTTTATTGGGGGGTGAAATATTTAAACGCTAATCGCGGGATTCACTACTGAATCCAGACTTTTTTCCAATCAGATACGGCATTGGGGGTTATAATACGCATAAAATAACACCCTGACTCTAAGGTTAGCGCGGTAGATTGTCCGGGTATAAGGTTGTCAAGACAGAGGCTACGCCCGGTTATATCAGTAACTTCTAATTTTGCATCAGTAAATTTAGGCGGGAAATCAATAAACAGATTTTTGTCTAAGGTGGGATTAGGAAAAATCACCCAATTAGCGATTTGTGCTTGGGGCTGCGCTATATCAACCACACAGTCTGTACCCATAAATAACCCGCGATTACAAAAATAATTGACAATGCTTAGGGTATTTGCACCATTATGGAGCATACTATCTGCGTCTAAAAAATTATGTGCTGCATCTGGAAGGGTCATACCCGCTACGTTCATATATAATTCTTGAAAGAAGTTCTTATCCGAAGCCTCCGCTCCAATTGCAAGCCGAATTTCCATCAGACAAGATGCCCACACAGTACCATAGCTATAAATACTTCCCGTTACAGGATAGGTCTGCGTAGAATTAGAAACTCTCCCTCCCCAATACTCATTATGTCCGTCCCACGTAAAGACCTTATGCCAATTAAAAGGGTTAATATCATAGGAATAAGAAGAGCAAATATAATCTCCAATTCCCTCATCTAGTCCTTTTCTTTCCGTTCCTGTATTGGTATTGGTAGAACCTGAATAGGATAGGGCGTGACCATATTCATGGGTAATAACGTCTGCATCTTCCGCATCATCTACACCTCCTTGCCCCCAGCCTACATAGGAAGAAGCTCCATTAGGGATAAAATGAGAATTGTCTTGGCTGCCGTAACCGTGGGGGTCAGCCCGAAGCGGCTCGTTATATAAATTGGTAAACCCCAAAGATTGAATATACCGCTGAAAAGAATCTATATGATAATAGACCATGACATCTTCAAAGCCGGAGCGGTTTCGTGTAAAGTAGAAGTCTCCTGAAGCCGAACTTGCCGGGATAGAATCGAACGGGTCAATATCTTCAATCTTTACGTAGGGACCTTCTAAATAAAAGCGATTATCCGCCGCATTAAAAGTGATATTTTTCAACACCACGGTATCCAACAAGGGATTAAATACGGCATTATGTTGGTCGTTGTTGTCCACATAAGGAGAGCCATAAACTACTTGAGCGCGGGTAAGCGGGTCAGGTCTGAAAACAGTACCTCTGCCGGTAGTGTCTCCGGCTATGCCTTGAAAATAAGCAGCCCTGTCTGTTTTTGCGACAAGCTCCCCTGTGCGGGCATCTATTATCCACTCAAAACTTGCCGGAAAGGTATGGGCAAAAGTAGTGATAACGTAAACGGGAATCCATTTACCCAGATGAGAGTAGAGCATTTTCCTCGACTCTGATTGATAAGCCTTTGCTATTTGATGAATCTCTCCTTTTACAGAGGCTTCGTTTAAAACAAAGACACACGCCGCTTCTATCGTGGGATTCTCCAAATGATTCATGAAGGAGAGGATATAATTATTTTTATGGATATTCGCTTTTATTCCTCCATAATATATAGGAATGTCCTTGTAATACTGTTGAAAGTGTAGGTGATTTCCGCCTGGGCTTTGCTTTTCAGAGGTTATCCTTAGCGTTATATCAGGATTCTGGAAGCATGGGTATTTTTTGTAAATAATAGATAACACTTCTTCCGCATCATTTCCGGAAAGTAAAGGAATATGTACTTTTTCATACCGATTTTGGGTAGGAAAATCCGAATAGACCACAGCATCTTTCTGCGCTATGAGTGTGAAGCTCCAAATATTGAGAGCAAGCATTAAAGATAGTAACCTCATCTTTCTTTTTCGGTTTGTTTATAGTGTATAGTACTTAAACGAATATTTCACACAAAAGTAGTAATAAGTTACGGAAAGAGGAAAAACATTTTATCAAAGAGGTGGTAATACTTGGGATTTGGATATAGAATTAAAGTTTAGACAAGGGACAGGTTAAGTGCTTGTAAAAGCAGTTTTTAACATTACTTTTTATGCAATCTCAAAAAAAGATACCTCAATTATATATAGTAAAAAGTCTCATTTTATCCTAATTTTAGTACAGATGTCTCTACATGTTCAAAAAATGTAGGGTAACGTAATAAAATCAAATAAAACGGCTATTTCCCCGAAGTTTTTTACTTACCTTTGCAGAATCATTTATAGAAATAGATATGGAACTTAAATTCATAAAAATAGAAACCCAAGGGCAAACCCTGATTATATATCTTAATCGTCCGGAGGTACTGAATGCGTTAAATATAGGATTACTAAACGAATTACAGCAGGTAATCAAATCATTTGCTTCGGATAAAGAGCATTTGGGGGCAATTATTACGGGTAGTGGAGAAAAGTCCTTTGCTGCCGGAGCAGACATAGCGGAACTAACGATATTGGATAAAGAAGGAGGAGAAAAAGTAAGTCAAAACGGTCAGGATATTTATTTTTCTATCGAAAATTGTCCGAAACCCATCATTGCAGCAGTGAACGGATTTGCACTTGGGGGCGGGTGTGAGTTAGCGATGTCGTGTCATATACGAATTGCCTCCGAGAATGCCCGCTTTGGTCAGCCGGAAGTGAACCTTGGGCTAATCCCAGGTTATGGAGGTACTCAACGCCTTGTGCAACTCATCGGAAAAGCGAAGGCAACAGAATTACTCTTGACTGGAGATGCCATAAAAGCCGATGAAGCCCTGCGGCTTGGGCTAATCAATCA
>CAUJFT010000341.1 GCA_963169475.1 Bacteroidota bacterium
ATAGAAACAGCTTATCATTGATGCTAAATAGAATGTTAGATTTTAGAAACGACTATTTTGCTCAAAGCTCAAGTAAGTAATAACGCGTTTTTCATGGTGAATGATTAACCAGTATAAATAAGCCGCAAATAGTTAAAAACGAATCAGGAATAATAATACTAAGTAATTGATAAACAATATTTTAAACAAAGATTGTTTTCTTATTTTTTTACTCACTCTTACTTATAGGTAAAAAACAAAAAGGTAAAATTGAATAAGGTTATTGATTATCAAATATTTGTCTAAAAAATGTTGTATTGGTTTTTACTCACTCGTACTTGTAAGCATAAATTTCTCCATAAAACTCCCCAAAAAATAAAAATAACAAAATTATTTTTATAGTAGATGCAATTTGGTATTACTTTTGCTTTACTTATGTTTTATGATATTTATTACAATGGATATTACAATAATATAAATAAAAATCCTTTTTGAAATCTCTAATAAATTAAAAACCGTTATGTTCAATTTTAGACTCACATTAATAATCCCTCTGCTAATGCTTGGTCTCGCCCAAGCAATCGGGCAGAACCTTGTTTTTGAGACCGATGTTTATGAGAACATGATTATAAAAGCCGAAACCAATAATAAGCCATTTATGATTGTTTTTGGTTTTAATGAGTGTTCTGTGTGCAAACAGATGGAGGAAGAAACTTATTCAGACTCTAGTGTTGCTCAATATTTAGGTGAAAATTTTCTTACCTTTTATATAGATGCCTACGACTTAGAATTTGGATTAAGTACAGCCCAAATGTTTAATATATCCCAATTTCCGAGCGTACTTTTCTTTGATAAAAATGGTGGAAAGATTGGGGCAATGAGGGGCTTTTATACAGCAGATAGATTTATTGCAGAATCTCAGGCAATTGCAGAAAACGCCAAAAAGTCTGCGAAAGTATTAGCCGACATGAAAATCCCGGAGCCTATGATGAAAACCCCGGAATATGAGACAAAAGAAATAGAGGAAAAAGCAATTGCTGCCAGAAAAATTACGGTAGAAGTAGAAGCTCCTCAAACAGAAGTTGTCCCGTCTTATACATACAGAAGCGAAGAAAGTACAGAAGAAGTTGCTAACGAAATGGACGTAGCAGTTTATGAAAGTATTGATGCCAATATGTTCATTTTCAGTGATGTTCCGGGCATTGCGAAGCATTCTGTAAAAGATAAAAAGCCGGTAGGATTCGCCCTAAAAGTTGGGCAGTTCACCTCTCTTGAAGCACTAAAATCTCAGTTAAAAGAGTATGAAAAAGGCTGGAAGGCAGAAATATGGGTATATAGTATGTCGCGTGCCACCTCAAAGGTATATTGCATAGCCCTCGGGCTTTATGATGATAAGGAACAAGCGTTTTATATGAGAAAATTATTATATAATACGTTTTTTATTCAAAGTTCAGTTGTGAAATTGGACGATATCAGGTATGAAAAGTAAGTAAATTGGATGTTTAGGAAGAAAGCTAAGGTGTGACGCTTTATGTTTTCTCAAAATTAAGCGACACGAGTCAGTCTCCTGTCGCTTTTTTTATTTTTATATCCTCAATCCACCTACTTACCCAACAAGACAAGGAATCACTTTATTGTTCTGCCTTCATACATACCCTCAAATGCTCCCCCTACAGGAGGCTCCCATAACTCAATTTTATTATTTTCAGGGTCTATAATATGCACAAACTTACCATATTCGGTATTCTCTATCTCATCTAATATAGCTACTCCGTTTTCCTTCAGCATTTCTACAAGTTCTTCGATATCCTCTACAATATAATTTATCATAAATTCCTTCTCGGACGGCTCGAAATACTGGGTATTTTGTTTGAACAAACTCCATATAGTATAGGATTTCTGCTCGGGGTTATCTGATTCCCGCGTCTCAAAAACCGCCCCGAACTCATGGGAGAAAAACCCCAATTGTTCCGAATACCACTTTTTTAATGCCTCGGGGTCTTTGCTTTTAAAGAAGACCCCTCCAATTCCTTTCACTTTCTTACGACTTCGCATACCAATCATTATTTACTAATCGGAATAGAGATTTCCAGTACATTGGGGTTCGCATTAAGCTGATAGGCTTCCTTTACTCCATTGACTAAATGTTTGAAAGCAAAAGTTTGAGGAAACGCCTCCATTTTAATGTTGCTATCATCCATGGTTGTCCACTCTTCGTACCAAGTGTCTGCCTTATAGGGTAGCGTAAATTTAAGTACCTCTTTACTTCCTATCATATCTTTTATTTTTACCCTGAACGCATGAGTATAATTTGTAAACTTATCCCTTTCACGGGTATTCTTAATTTTTCCTAACAATTGCGCCTTAGCTTGCGCTTCTCCTATTGCTACAGTAACTTTCCCATTTCCGGAAAATTGTATATCAGCTTTTAGGCTTTCAGGGTTATCATATCTTTTTCCTAAATCTGCAAGATTTACCCCTATCCATACTTCCTCCCCTGCGTCTTTCCCCTTCTGAATGTTCAATTTAGAAATATCCTTGTAAGGAGCCGTAGAGTTATAATTGCGATTGGCGGTCAGAGAAGGGATAATCATATAATCATTGATGATATTAGAAGTAAACCCAAAATCTAAACTCTTGGCAGGTGTAAAAGACGGCTGAGTTCCCAAACGATTAGTTACCGCAAGTACAGACTCTTTTTTCCCCATTACCCACACATAATACGGACGCTGCTGACCATTTAAAGACGTTTTTGCATTCTTATAATCATAATAAGTACCGTTAAAGTTAGAAGTAAACCCGTATAATCTTACCACAATCCCCTTTTGTCTATAATCCTCAAACGTAGTCTTAATAAAAGATTTAAGGGTTGATTCTGCATTATCAATATTAACACGTGGGTTTTTCTTAATATCCGCTGGCGGAAAAGACAAAATACAATCAGAAGTAAAAATAACCACATCATTTCCAGAAACTTTATCCGAGAGCATTTTGAAAATTTTGTGCATTTCGGAGCTTTTTTGATTTGCCATAGGTACAAGGGCAAGATCTTTAATAAATTTATCCTCATCTCCGGGATAGGGAGTGATTTTATCGGAAACGGTATAAATACTAAATAACCCATTTTTATCCATACCTTTCAAGGTAGCCACCAAGTCTGTAACTACATTTTTAAAATTAGTTCCTCCATTAAGGTACCCCGCCATACTACCAGAGGTTTCCATATAAAACTGTATATTTCCGGGTTTAGCAAGCGTTTTTTCTGTACTAGCAATACTTGGCTCACAGTTTTTAGGGCAAGGTTTTGCCCCTTTCTCTCCACAACCCGGAGGGCAAGGTTTCTTTTCTTTGGGTGTTTGTATGCAAGCGGTAAGGAATACCGAAACTAATAAAATGAAAATTACTCTATTCATAACTTCTGTTTTTAAAACATCTATCTTTACTTTACAAGGTGCAAAGTTGCGTAATCTCTTTCTCTTATACAAATTTTCCTTTTTGAATTTAGGACAAACACATTAAGAATTATTTAGAAAAATAAAGTCAATCTATATTCATAGTATTGAGCGAAGCGAAACATCACAGATGGCTTGTTCCTATCAGCAAAACAGTCGATAAGAGCAGGAAGAATAGTGCCGTTAGCCAACATAATACGGGTAAAATAAATACCCTCAATCTACCCGTTTTGATTCCTAACAGAATAAAAACCTGAATTTTTGTTTTAAGGTGTTTAACCTATTTTGAATCCCAGATATAAAAGGATTATTAAATAAAAACCCTATAATTTTAGCAATAGTTATCTAAATCACAGGTATCCATAACGCTCTCCACTAAAACCCTA
>CAUJFT010000342.1 GCA_963169475.1 Bacteroidota bacterium
TCTAACCCGCATCCGAAACTCCCCATGAAAGAGGAACTCCAAATCATATTGTGCATTTCATTGTCAATCCACTCTCTTTGAGGGCATTCCCCAACCACTACGCCTCCCCAGCCGGTTTCCCCAAGCTGGACGGGCATACTATCCGTAGCAAACTTGTTGATGAATACATTCTCTATCATGGAGCGGGTTCGTAGTGCAACATAAGCATGAATGCTTAGGAAGTTGAATACAGTATCTAACCGTTTGTTTTGAGGATAATTGGGTTTGACTGCCCACGTTGAATATTCACATACACCATTGGTAATGGGAATCCTATGGTTTAATGCCCGTAGAAACTCGCCCATTTCTACCACCCATTTGTTTATAATCTCTGCATGATTATTACTCCAATAGAAATCGGGGCAAGGGATTGCGGTTTCTCCTCCGTCAGCCGGATTGGGGCATTTGCCTATCCCGTAACGCATAGTGTCGTTCAAGTTGTCATTCCCTAATGTTTCTGTTTCGGATAAGATTTCAAAGGCTGATACTACCGGCAATTGCCCGTATCGGGCATTCAGGTAAATGATTTTATTTTGGATATGTTTTCGGACATTAGGGTCCGTAAAAAAGTCGATTTTTTTTTCCAAGGAAGGAGTAAGCAAGGTTCTATAGGGATTAGTTCCTAACCACTCCAGAATGGTATGGTCTATTAGAGAAAGCTGGACATGAACCCCTGCATTTTCACAGATTCTAAGCAAAGAGTCTAAGTCCGAAAGTCTTTTCATAAATGGGGTATAATCTCCTAATTTTGCGGTTTCTCTCCCTTCTACCTCAAAAGACCAAGGGCACATAATGATTGAGATATAGTTCCCTCCGTTTGTAGCAAGTTCTTTTATGCACCGTTGATAATCCGAAATTGTACGGGGAGAATAGTGTTTCATGGCTTCTATTCCCGGAATTTTGGCTTCATAAAACATATCCCGATGATAGCTCATTTTTTCTCCAATAGCAAAAAAAGGGGTACCGTCAGAGTATTGTAAATATCGCTTGCTAATAGGCGAAAATTTCAGGAAACCATGTTTTTTTGTTGGACTTTCATTTATGCTTAAAGAGTGCTGCTCCACTAATCGGGGGGCTGAACCACTGTTTTTACAAAAAATCTTGAATTGATATACTCCGGGTAATTCCAAGGCAAGCCTAATCCTGAAAGGATATTTTGTGAGAATGGGCTTCCACTTTACGGCATATCCATGAAATAAAGTATCTTCAAAAGCCTGATGATAAAAAGCGATATAGCTTCCGGGTAATTTACTCCCGTCTGGTGCTAAAATTTCTGCATAATATTGTATCTCCTCCGGATTAAAGGGGTTTACTACTGTTTCACAGTATTTTTCTCTTTCAATTCCGATTTCAAAGGATTCATATACAGCGGTTTCCCAATCTGCTTTCGGCGTTTCGTACCCAAAAATAAAAAACGCAACCGAATGCTTGCACTGCCCGTAAAGTTGAATATTCAAAAATATCACAATAAAAAATAAAAGCCATTTTTTCATGATTCCCCGTTGTTTGTTCTGCAAAAATAGCTAATTTTGGAATGATTAATCATAGACTTAGGTTGAAATATGTCGGATATAAATTAGTTTGTAAGGAAAATAATCAACAAAATCATTGATAATCAATATAATTAATCCTGATAATTTTGGTATAAATTCTTTAAAGGGGAAAAAATGAACCTTAAACTATTGGTAATAGGAAAAACAGATAACCCTTGTTTACAAGCATTAATAGAGGAATATTCTAAAAGATTGGGGTTTTATACCCGATTTGAAATGGAAATAATTCCGGATATTAAAAATGCCAATAAACTATCAGAAACTCAACAAAAAGAGAAAGAGGGGGCATTGTTATTGGGTAAAATCTCTACGGGTGATTGCCTGATTTTATTAGACGAAAATGGAAATAGTTATTCCAGCATTGAATTTTCGGGTTATTTACAGAAAAAGATGAATGCAGGAGTCAAGACCCTTGTTTTTGTTGTGGGGGGACCTTACGGGTTTAGCGAAGCCGTATATAAGAAAGCGGAGGGGAAAATATCTCTTTCTAAGATGACTTTTTCACATCAAATGATTAGAATCTTTGTATTAGAGCAATTTTACAGAGCCTTTACGATTTTAAGGAATGAGCCTTATCATCATCAATAAATCAATATCGGTTAAGAGCCGTAAAAACCTACAAGGAGTCTAATGTTATTTCACCACTAAAAACAAAAACGGCAGGACCCGTGAGCCATATTTCTTCATTATCCTCCTGAAAATGAATAACCTTGACTTGAAGCAAGCCGCCGGGAGTATGTATATTGACAGTTGAAATGTGATTATTCCAAAGCATGTAGGTGTAGGCGCAAGCAGTGGCTCCGGTTCCACAGCTTAGGGTTTCGTCTTCTACTCCTCTCTCGTAGGTTCGGACTTTAAGGGTGTTTTTATCAAGAATATTTACAAAGTTTACGTTTGTCCCTTCGGATTCATAGGTTTTATTATAGCGGATTTCCGCACCTAATTTTTTTACTGCTAATTGCTCAACGGGAGTATCAGATAGCTGCACATAATGAGGGGAACCCGTGTTAATCCACATATTGTTATTATCAAAAAGCGTAAAGCCATGAGGTTTCCCCATTTTTAAGTGAACAAGCCCATTTTCTATTTGGGCTTCGTGAATCCCGTCAATCGCCTCGAATCGGTAATGTAGTTTTTTGATACCCATTTGAAGTGCGAAGGCGGTAATGCAACGTCCTCCATTTCCACACATAGAACTTTGTCTTCCATCTGCATTATAGTAAATCATGCGAAAGTCCGTATTTTCGGATTCTGTGAGCAGAATTAGCCCGTCTGCACCGATTCCTATGTGCCTATTGCATAGCATTTCTATTTGAGTTTGAGAGAGAACTTCGTGCAAGTTACGATTTCTATTATCTATCATAATAAAATCATTGCCCGTTCCTTGGTATTTATAAAAATTAATTTTCATGGGTTATTTTATTTTGTCTGCATAACTCCTTGTCTTGGAAATTGGTTTGGAGAGGTTTATTGATTGTTAAGTACTCGTTTGAAATTAGTTTATAATATTATTTTTAATTAAAAAGCTGATAAATAGCTATTTGTGATGACTAAGAACTCATCATTAAAAACTAAGAACTACTTAGCCAGCATTTGTTTTGCTTTTTCCCAATCTTCCGGAGTGTCAATTGCGAGGCTTTCGTAAAAAGTGATACCGGTATATATCGAAAACCCATGATACAACCACCGGAGTTGCTCTAATGATTCTGCTTTTTCGAGGGGGGCAGAAGGAAGGCGTGTTATACTCCGTAATACGGCGGCTGGAAACCCATAAATCCCAATATGTTTATAATAAGAGAAGGTGTCTGCCCATGATTCTTTGGGGATTACATTTTGCTGAAAAGGAATAGGATGACGACTAAAATACAAGGCTTTCCCTTGAATATCCGTTACCACTTTGACGACATTGGGATTAAAGATTTGTTCCATATCAGTGAGAGGTGAAATGAGCGTAGCTATCCCGTTATCTACTAATATTAGGGTTTGTACAAGTGAACGAAGTGCTTCCGGATTGATGAAAGGTTCATCTCCTTGTATGTTTACATAATATGAATAATGCGGCATTTTATGAGCAACTTCTCCTATACGGTCGGTGCCAGAAAGGTGGTCCGGGCTGGTAAGGAGTGCCTTTCCTCCCCATGATTGTACGTGGGCTAAGATACTTTCATTTTCGGTAGCTACGACTATCTCTGTAAAGCAATTTGCGATTAGGCATTGCTGATAAACAAGCCGAATCATGCTTTTTCCTCCAATATCAATCAAGGGTTTACCGGGGAAACGAGTAGAAGCATAACGGGCAGGGATAACTCCCAAAACCTTGTGTTCGAGGTCCATTTTTATTTTTTTTCAGCAAAGATACTAAAAAAAGTGTATTTTTGCCTGCATAAATTCAAAATATGAAATCATTTAAGAGTCATCATTATCCCGAATCGCGTCAGAAATTTATTATTCTTCAAGAAAATGCCATCTATTATTACGGGATATTTATGATTTTTGTACTGCTTGGGTTAGTATTAAGAATGTTCGGCGGGGAATCTGTACTTATGTTCGGGGTTTTAGGTACGTTTATCGCAATGGGAGCGGGGAACCTTGCGGCTATGGTTAAGTTAAAAAAAACGTATGCCGAAATTTTTTTTATAGGAGAGCATTTTTCTATCATTAGTACCTACGATATTTTATTTAATGAAAAGAAAAAGGCATTTCCACTTCGCTATGCTTCTCCTACGCGTTCCGGAGATGAGGTTCACTTTACCTTCAATGACCAGATTATTATCCTCAAAAAAAGAGATTGGGAAAAGTTTGATGAAATATGGACCTCTTTTTTTGAATTGCCCGAAAGCCCTTATCCTCCCCAAGCCTAAAAGAGTCCACTCAAAAACAATCAATTATCCTTAGAGCGGGTAAGGAGATGAAACCTTAGGTTATTAAATACGGCAGCAAACCCCAGCCCCAAGAGGAAGGCGTACCACGTACCCTCTACTTTCATGTTTAGCGTAAATCCTAAAAAATATCCAAGCGGGATAGTTAATACCCAATAGGCAATAAAAGTAACGATTGTTGGATATTTTACATCTTGAATCCCTCTAAGGATACCAAGCCCTACCGCTTGCGCCCCGTCAAAAAGCTGGAAAAAAGCACCAATAACTAATAACCTCCCCGCCGTTTTTAGTACTACCTCATCGGTAATCTGATACGCCATAAGGATAAAATCACCTCCGAAAAGCAAAAATATCATACAAAGCCCCATCCATAAAATAGCAATCAGAAGCCCCACGAATCCGGCATTTCGGATATCTTGATTATCTTTCCGCCCAAGTGCATCTCCTACTCTGATAGAAGCCGCTGTCGAAACTCCAAGTGCTATCATATAAGAGATAGAGACTACCGCAATGCCAATCTGATGCGCTGCCCGATATTGAGAGGCTTGTTCGCCCATCCAACCTAACATTATCGTTATCCCTACAAATGACCCGACTTCAAAAAAGTATTGCATTCCGGAGGGTAGCCCTATAGAGAGGATTTTAGAAAAGGCAGCGCGCGAATTGCTCACCACTTGTACTTTTATTTTTACATAGGATTGGTAGTGATTACGGGTCAAAACCCAAAACGCCATCATTCCGAACATAATATAGCGGGTGAGTGTAGTGGCTAAGGCAGAGCCTTTTATCTCCATTCGCGGAAATCCCCAGTTTCCTTCAATCAGAAGAAAATTCAAAAAAATATTTAATCCTAATCCTAATAAGGTAATGACCATAGCAGGACGAGTGTCCGACAGCCCGTCGGTAAATCCCTTTAATGCCAAGAACAACAACATGGGAATGACAGACGCACTAATGATTTTGAGAAAGTCAATTGCCAGACTCGTATCAGCCGGAGGTTGGTCTAAGCGGTGAATAAGCGGCGCACCAAAGTAAAGCATGAGATGAATAATCCCGCCAATTAAGAAACCAATCCAGATACCTTGTTGCAAAAAAGCCCTTACTTTTTCTTTATCCGCAGTAGCATTAGCCTCTGCAATGAGCGGTGCAATGACTGACATTGTTCCCATTCCAATAACGGTAACAAGTATCATAATGCTATTGGCTAATCCCGCAGCAGATACGTGTACATACCCCACTTTGCCAAGCATCATTACGTCAATCGTACCCATTAGGACTTGTCCGAGTTGTCCAATGATTACAGGCAGCGCAAGTTTAAGCGTTTCTCTTGTATTTTTCTTTAACTCACCAATCATTTCCCACCAATATTTTATCACTCACTACTAATCGCTAAGATTCTTTATCATGTCTCTGATTTTTGCGGCGAGTTCGTAGTCTTCATTTTTTAGGGCATCTTCTAATTTTTGATTTAACTCTGTTAACACTTCATAAGGGTTTCTTTGGGGAGAAGGCGATCTTCTTTCGGCTTTTGGAGTTTCTATGGAGTCATTACTGGGCAGTTCTCTTTCAATTCCGGCTTCATTCATAATTTCTTCATAAGTAAAAATATCTGCATTACACCGGAGAGCGAGGGCAATCCCGTCGCTTGGGCGACAATCTACTTCATGCGCTTCGTCTTTGGACCCTAACAAGAGTTTTGCAAAAAAAGTACCCTCATGAAGATGCGTAATGATAACGGCTTTTAATTGAATATCAAAATAATCCAATATATTTGACATTAGGTCATGCGTTAGAGGGCGGGTAGGCTTTATTTTTTCAAGCTCAAGCGCAATGGCTTGGGCTTCTGGCGCACCAATAATGATTGGTAAATGACGGTTTCCCTCCACATCTTCGAGGATTATGGCATAATGCGCACTACTCTGCTCCGAAGAGGCAAGAGAATGAATATGTAATTTAACTTTATCCACGGCTACTTTTTTCTGTATTGAAACCCATTTGCAAAATTACCCTTTCTGCAATAAATATAAACCTTAATTCTTCTTCCTTACAAAAAAAGAAAAACCTTAGCACAAAGGTAAGGTTTTTCTTTCATAAAGTATTTTAAATTCTATGATTTCCCTTTAATTTTTTTTATTGCCGCAATAATTTTGGGTACAACCTCAAATAAATCTCCAACAATTCCATAATCGGCAATTTTGAAGAAGGGGGCTTCGGCATCTTTGTTTATTACTACTATCGTTTTGGAGGAGCTTACTCCGGCGAGGTGCTGAATCGCGCCCGAAATTCCTATTGCGATATACAAATTAGGAGCGATTTGGATTCCGGTTTGCCCCACGTGTTCGTGGTGAGGCCTCCACCCCATGTCAGCGGTGGGCTTAGAGCAAGCAGTAGCCGCTCCAATCAAGCTGGCTAACTCCTCTATCATTCCCCAATTTTCAGGGCCCTTCATTCCTCTGCCAGCAGAAACCACAAGCTCCGCTTCCGTAAGAGAAATCCCTTCAGACGCTTTTACAATTTCTTTGGCAACCGCCTCAAAGGAGGTGCTGGCTGGTGAGAATGCAAAATTTTCAAGCGTGCAATCTACCGGATTAGCAGTAATGTGGTAACTATTCGTTTTTATAGTGATAACTACTTTTTCTTTTCCTGCTTGTATTGCTTCTATTCCTTTTCCCGAAAAAGCGGAGCGAAGGCTAGCGAATCCGTTAGTGGTATCCGGCAATTGAATTACTCCGGAATAAGCAGAAGCATCTATTTTAATGGCAACCCTAGGGGCTACCGCCCTTCCATTGTAAGTCTGGGCAAAAATTATCGCCTTAGCATTCGTTTGGATAGCTACGGCAGCAGTAGCGGCGGCATAAGCAGTATTCGTAAATGAATCCAACTTAGCATCTACTATTTTATATACTTTTGATACTCCGTAGTGGCTTAATGTCTTAAGGGCTTCATCGCTTACGGCTCCCACCGAAACGGCTGCACAAGTAGTTCCCAAAGACTTGGCTAGGTCACTTGCATAGGTTGCCGCTTCTAATACCGCCTTTTTGAAATGCCCATCGGAATATTCTGCAAATAATAATACCATGATTTTATATTGATGTTAGTTTTTACTGATAGAAAAATAGTTATTCTTTAGGTTATATAAGCCCTTTATTGTGTAGAGCATTCACGAGGTTTTCGGACTCTTCTGTGCTAAAATAGACACATGAACCTTTGGCAGAAGGATAAGCATACCCCGAAGTTTGGACACCGGTGGCTACAGAAATTGGTTCAACTACCAATAACGGCTTAGTTCTGGAAGCCATGATTCCACGCATATTGGGAATCCTCCATTCGGACATTCCTTTTTGACAACTTACTACTACGGGAAGTGTGCTTTCTATGACCTCCTCGCCTCCGTCCACTTCTCTACGAAGCACGGCACCCCTACCCGCTAATTCCATTTTAGTAGCAAAAGAGACAAAGGGAAGCTCAAGCATTTCGGCAATCATACCCGGAACCATGCCTCCGTTATAGTCAATAGACTCTTTTCCAGCAAAAATAATATCGAACCCTTTCCCTTTGGCATAAGCTGCGATTTGTCCTGCAACAAACAACGCATCAGTAGGGTTAGCATTGATTCTCACGGCATCATTCGCTCCGATTGCAAGTGCCTTGCGCAAGGTAGGCTCTACCTCAGCCCCTCCTACGCAGATTACGGTAACTTGTTCTGCTTTACCCTGCTCCTGAAACTCAATCGCACGAACCAATCCAAACTCATCATACGGATTAATGATAAAAGTAACTCCGCTTGCGTTCAGAGATTTTCCATCCTGGTTGAATACAATTTTCGTGGTGGTATCCGGAACGTGGCTGATACAAACTAATATTTTCATATTTTTGATAAATGATTGTTTTTACTCTTAATTATGATATAACTACTAAATTGAAAAACGGCGCAAAATTAAAGCGCGCTTCCCGATTAAACAAATAATTTTCAAAAAAGTTATGCAAGCATACTATTTTTTACTGCCGAAAAAAGAAAAACCACAAGCTGCGTCCGATATGGGCTTGGTATAGTCAGTTTTATATAGGATGTAGATTTGTTTGTGAGAAAAAAATAGAAAATCTTTCATAATTCAGATAATCAATACGCTAATCTCATAAATCATGATAATCGTGCTATAAATGAAAAAAAGAGATTGCCTATATTAGACAATCTCTCTTAGGTTGCGGGAGCAGGACTCGAACCTGCGACCTTCGGGTTATGAGCCCGACGAGCTACCACTGCTCCATCCCGCGATATATTTTAATAATATCTATATCAATTCTCAAATGCGATGCAAACTAACGGATAATTTATTAATTTTGCAAACATTTTTTAATATTTATTTTTTAAATGGAATTAAACGATAGCTATAAGTCTGGTTTTGTGTCTATTATCGGAAAACCGAATGCAGGGAAATCTACATTACTGAATGCACTTTTAGACCAAAAACTTTGTATTACTACTCCCAAAGCCCAAACTACTCGCCACAGAATACTTGGAATTGACACCACAGAATCCTTTCAAATCGTTTATTCTGATACACCGGGTGTCATTCTGCCCAAATACAAACTTCATGAAAAAATGATGGGATTTGTAGGGAATGCCTTAGAAGATGCCGATATTGTTGTGGTAATGATTGCCGCCGATGAGCAGTTCCCAGAAGATGCCTTTCGAGAATTAGTAGAAAAACAAAAAGTCCCCAAAATTCTTGTCGTTAATAAAATAGATAAAGTTTCGCCCGAAATTATTCAACATAAAATAAAGGAGTGGAAAGAGGCTTTTCATTTTGAGGCTACAGTTGAAATTTCTGCTTTGAACAAAAAGGGATTAGATATTTTGAAATCACATATTGTCCAGCTTCTGCCTGAAAACCCGCCTTACTATGACCCCGAAGAGGTTACTGACCGCTCCGAAAGGTTTTTTGCTTCTGAGCTAATCCGCGAGCAATTGTTCTTACTATTAGATGATGAAATCCCCTATAGTACAGAGGTAAATATTGTAGAATTTAAAGATAAAGGGGATATTATTTCTATTTATGCCGAAATCTATGTAGAAAGGCAATCTCAAAAAGGCATTGTCATTGGCAAAAACGGACTTAAGCTCAAGCAAATCGGAAGCCGTGCCAGAGCTACCATTGAAAAGCTTCTTGAAAAAAAAGTATTTCTTGAACTTTTTGTAAAGGTGAGGGAAGATTGGAAAAATAATCCTAACAACCTCCGACATTTTGGATATTGACCGCTTGCTTGGAGCAACTTAAAAGTATTGTAATCTATTAAGGCTGCCAAAGATTAATCGTTATCTTAGAAAAGATACCCAAAAATTTCTCTTAAATTTGTGCCAGTTTTTTGAATAAATAAAAAATAAAATATGAAGCTCGAAACACCTTCCACACTTTCTCATTTATCGCAGATACTCAACTGTTCTTTTATCGGAAACCCAGAGCAGCCGGTATCGGGCTTTAATGAAATACACATGGTAGAGGCAGGAGATGTAACCTTTGTAGATGTAGAAAAGTATTATGAGAAAGCCTTAAATAGTAAGGCCACAGTTATCATCATC
Organism: Bacteroidota bacterium; assembly: GCA_963169475.1. GTDB lineage: Bacteria > Bacteroidota > Bacteroidia > J057 > J057 > JAAFHL01. The sequence continues at coordinate 10,053 of CAUJFT010000342.1, forward strand.
AATAAAAATGTGGTAGCACCTTCAGGCAAAGGATTGCTGGTAACTCCGGAGCCATTTACTGCCTATAACTTCTTGACTTCTTATTTTCAGCCGCGCTATCCTATGGATACTACCGGCGAACCCCACTTGGGCGAAGGCGTAAAAATAGGTAAAAATGTGGTGTTTGGAGTAGCCGTTGAAGTGGGAGAGAATACCGAAATCGGACATAATACAGTCATCGGTTCGGAGGTGAAGATTGGAAAAAATTGCATCATTTATCCCAATGTTACCATTGCAGACCATTCTATAATAGGAGATAATGTTTGTATCAACTCCGGTGCAGTAATTGGAGGAGAGGGCTTTTATTTCAAATCACGAAAGGACTCTAAGGAAAAACTGCTTACAAAAGGGCGAGTCGTTATTCATGATAATGTGGATATAGGGGCAAATTCCACGATTGACCGCGGAATTAGCGGAGATACTATCATAGGAGAATGGACAAAATTAGATAGCCTAATCCAAGTCGGACATGATACTGTAATTGGAAAACGTTGTATAATCGCTGCCCAAGTTGGAATAGCAGGCATTGTAACCATCGAAGATGACGTGATTTTATGGGGGCAAGTCGGCGTAAACAAAGCACTTACTATTGGCAAAGGGGCGGTATTATTAGGCAAAAGTGGGGTAATGTCTTCCTTAGAGGGTGGTAAGAAATATTTAGGTATGATTGCACATGAGGCAAGAAGCGTACTAAGAGAGGTGGCCGCACTCAAAAAATTGCCAGATTGGATGAGCGAAATAGAAAAAAGACTTTCGGAAAAATAGACGAATAAAAATCCTCTTTTAACTATATATCATTAAAACGAAAACCTTGATTTTTATTGTAATCAATTTCAATGTATAATGACTAATTGCCAGAGATTACTATTTTACACCATCGTATTTTCAGATAGAATTAAATAAAATTTCAAGAAAATGAATTTAAAACAAACTTTTTTATTGTTATCATCTTTCTGTTTACTTCTTCCTGTGTTCGCTCAGGACTTACAGTTTGAGGAGTTTGACCTTGATAACGGATTACATGTCATTCTGCATCAGGACAATACGCTACCTATTACGGCAGTTTCAGTATTGTACCACGTAGGCTCTAAAAATGAAGACCCCCAACGTACCGGATTTGCCCACTTTTTTGAGCATTTGATGTTTGAGGGCTCTCCTAATATAGAGAGGGGAGATTATATGAAAATTGTACAAGGTGCAGGTGGAGAACTTAACGCTTATACAAGTTTTGATAGAACGTATTATTACGAAATTTTACCCTCTAATGAACTTGAGCTTGGTCTTTGGATGGAGTCAGAAAGAATGCTTCAGCTAAAGGTGGATAGCATAGGGGTAGAAACTCAACGGCAGGTTGTCAAAGAAGAGAGGAGAATGCGGTATGATAACCGCCCTTACGGACGCGTATCCGAGGAAGTTTATAAGTTAGCCTTTAAAACACACCCTTACCGATGGACCCCTATCGGCTCCTTGGAGTATATTAATAAAGCGGCACTTGGAGAATTTATGGATTTTTATAAAACCTTTTATGTCCCCAATAACGCAACCCTTACAATTGCCGGAGATTTTGATGTGGTCAAAGCAAAGGATTGGATAAAAAAATACTTTGGACGGATACCTAAAGGAACAAAAACGATTCCGCGCCCGGTAATCAAAGAAGCTGCAATGACCGGCGAAATCAGAGATACGATGTACGACAAAATCCAGCTACCGATGTTAGTTCATGCTTACCGTATTCCTGAAATGACACACCCCGATTTTTATGCCGTAGATTTGCTTACTACTGTACTGTCAGATGGCGAAAGTTCACGTTTGTATAAAAAAATGGTAGATGAAACGGAAAAGGCGACCAGCGTATTTGCTTATTCACCCGAAATGGAGCAGCCTGGAATTGCCTTTATACAGTCTATTGCACAAACAGGTGTTTCGCTTAATACGTTGGATAGCCTTATCAATGTAGAGTTGGATAGGGTTCAAAACGAATTGATTAGCCAAGAAGAGTATATCGCCATTATGAATAAAACGGAAAACCAATTAGTTTCGGTAAGAGGGTCTTTGGCTTCTATTGCCGGTACGCTTGCAGGCGATTATGTATTTCACAATAAAAATACCGGGTTGATAAATAAAAAGATGGAGGCTTATCGCAAGGTTACAAAAGAGGATATTCAGCGTGTAGCGAAGTTATATTTCAAGAAAGAAAATCGCATCAATTTCTTTGTATTACCAAAAACCAATTAATTTTTTATAAATCAGAATTATGTATAAAAATATTTTTGCCTACATTCTTTTTAGTACTACCATGCTGTGTGCTTTTGCCCAGCCGCAGATTTTGAGCCGCCCAATAGCAGGACCTGCTCCAGAGATTAAATTGGGGAAATCAGAAAAATTTACTTTGGATAACGGACTAAAAGTCTTTGTAGTGGAGAATCACAAAGTACCCAAGGTCTCTTTCAGGCTTATCCTTGATTATGACCCGATAAGAGAAGGAAATATGGCAGGGAGGGGAGAGCTTACGGGCGACCTTATGAAAACCGGCACCACCACTATGACCAAAGCCCAAATCGATAAAGAAATTGATATGATGGGTGCCGATTTCTTTACTTATTCTACCGGAATGTATGTTTCCGGGCTAAAAAGAAATTCGGAAAAGTTGGCCATACTCATGGCGAATATTTTGACAAGTGCAAAATTCACCCAAGAAGAATTTGACAAGCTCAAAAAACAATATATTTCAAATCTTGCTGCCCAAAAAGAAAACCCGAGCTACATAAGCGGAAGGGTGAGTGATGTAGTCATGTATGGAGAAAATCACCCCTATGGAGAAAGCATGACCGAAGAAACACTTAATAACATTAGCCTCCAAGATTGTGAACAGTTTTATAAAACATGGTTTCGTCCCAATATCGGTTATCTCGCCATTGTCGGCGACATTACTCCCACAGAAGCCAAAGTTTTGATTAATAAAACATTGGGTGGGTGGCAAAAAGGAGAAGTACCTACAGTGTCTTACCCAGAAGTAGCTCCCCCAACTCAAGCTCAATTAATTCTTGTGGATAGACCAACTTCTGTGCAGTCTGTTATAAACATCATTAACCCCATTACGCTAAAGCCGGGAAGTCAGTTTGATATTCCGGCAAAAGTAATGAATACCATACTTGGAGGAGGAGCTTCCGGAAGATTATTTCAGAACCTTAGAGAAAAACACGGGTTCACTTACGGAGCATATTCTTCTATCAATTCAGATGAAATAGTAGGGAGTTTTTCGGCAGGCGCAAGCGTAAGAAATGCCGTAACAGATAGTGCAGTTATGGAATTTATGAACGAACTAAATAGAATAAAAAATACTGCCGTTTCGGATACCGATTTAAAAAGGACCCTTGCTTTTATGAGTGGGTCTTTTGCCAGAGGACTTGAGAACCCTCAAACGATTGCAAACCAAGCCATCAGTGTTGCGAGATACCATCTTCCGGAAGATTATTATACCAATTACCTCAAAAACCTTAACGCAGTAACAATTGCAGAAGTGCAAAGTGTAGCCGGGCAGTTTGTAAAACCGGATAATTGCTATATTGTTGTCGTAGGAAATGGTGCAGAAATTAAAGACAAATTAGGAAAACTTGTAGGAGTATCTCGTGAGTTTGATATTACCGGAAAAGAAATAGCCCCAAAGCAAGCAGTTCAGGTAGAGGACACCCCCCCAGTAGAAGAAGAAATGGTTACAATTTCTGCTGACGAGGTGATTTCTCGTTACACAAAAGCCATCGGAGGAGGAGAGAATATTAATAAAATTAAGGATATGCAAATCACCATGTCAATGGAGATTCAGGGACAGGTAGTCTCGTCAGTTCAGATGTTTAAGTACCCCAACCTTTCTAGAAAAGAATCTAGAATGCAGGATATGCTGGTGAGTAGCAAAGCGTTTGACGGGGCAAAAGGAAAAGAAAGGGGAATGGAAGGATTCAGAGAAATTACGGGTAAAGAACTAGAAGACCTTAAAGTTCGTTCGGCTATGTTTCTTGAAACTCGCTTCCAAGAATTAAAAATTCCTTTTTCTGTAACAAAAATTGAAGCGGTTGGAGGCAAAAAAGCATACGTTGTGGAAGCCACACTTCCAAGCACAGAAAAAATTATTTATTGGTTTGACAAAGAAACGGGATTGAAACTTAAAGAACAGATAAACGTTCCTTCCCCTATGGGGGGAATGCTTGCTATTGCTACTTCTTTTGAGGATTATAGAGAAGTAGCAGGAGTAAAATTCCCTTACAAACTCACACAGCGCGCAATAGATGCAACGGGCAAAAGCACCCAAACCATTTCTTTTGCCGTAAAAGATATTAAAACGAATATCGGACTTAAAAAGAAAGCATTTGTAATAAAATAGCACGCACCTAATTAGTAAATCTGCATTTTTTCGATTAAAGTATCAGGGGCTTTTGTCTTTTTGGGGCAAAAGCCCCTTTTTGTTTTGTTATTGAGGGTTAAATCTCCCAAAATAAATTTTTATTTAAAAAAAATTGCATATTTCTTTTTTTCTACAAATCTTTGCTACATCGAATGACAGATTTTTTACAAACTAATTAAATAACTCACTTATGAAGATACTTGATGTCAGGGTAATGAGAGGTCCCAATCTTTGGTCTATCCGTAGGCATAAACTCATTGTACTACGCTTAGATTTGGAGGAAATGGAAAATTATCCCTCTAACACTATTCCGGGTTTTTTGGACAGAATGCACGCACTTATGCCCACATTGTATGAACACAGATGTTCCGAAGGGTGTGAAGGAGGGTTTTACATGCGGGTGAAAGAGGGTACCTGGATGGGGCATATTATTGAACATATTGTCTTAGAGCTTCAAACGCTTGCCGGAATGGATACAGGCTTTGGAAGAACACGCTCTACTGGTGAACATGGAATCTATAATGTAGTCTATTCTTATACCGAAGAAAAAGCAGGGATTTATGCTGGCAAGGCAGCACTCAAAATTGCAGAAGCCTTGATTAGAGGAGAATCCTATTCCTTGGAGGAAGACATACAAAAATTAAAGGAGATGAGGGAAAACGAAAGACTAGGCCCAAGCACCGGAAGTCTTGTAGAAGAAGCCGCCAAGCGTGGAATACCCTACATGCGTTTAAACAGATACTCCTTGGTACAATTAGGATACGGGTGTAATCAGAAGCGGATTCAGGCAACTATTGCCTCTACCACTAGTAATATTGCAGTAGAAATTGCTTGTGATAAAGAAGATACCAAAGACCTACTCGAATTATTGAATATTCCCGTTCCCAAAGGAACAATCGTTTATGACAACGAAGACCTCACAGAAGCTCTTAACGATTATGGTTTTCCCTTAGTATTTAAACCCGTAAACGGGAACCACGGGAAGGGAGCTACTATTAATGTATTAACACAAGAGGCGGCTTTTCAGGCATTAGCCCGCGCCCAACAATATTCTAAAGGAGTGATTGTTGAGCAATTTGTTAGCGGACATGATTACCGCTTGTTAGTAATTAACTATAAATTTGTAGCTGCTGCCAAAAGAACCCCCGCCGCCGTTACCGGAGATGGCGTTCACTCGATTCAGCAACTTATTGATATAGTAAACAGCGACCCTAAGCGC
>CAUJFT010000343.1 GCA_963169475.1 Bacteroidota bacterium
TATGCCGATTTTTCTAATAATAACTCTTCCTCTTCGTCCAATACAGAAGCAAAAACGTATGCAGAAGAAGTTACTCGCAGAGCAGTAGAGCGTATTTTGCAAAAAACAACAACAAAGCGCACAGCAAAAATTATTAAAGAATTTGAAGAAAATAATAAACATGGTTTTGACAATCGGGGTAGTGATTATCCTGTAACGGGGATTTTGCGGTGGGTGGATATGATTTATACTAATCGTTTAATCAACTATAACAAAAGACTTATATTTGAATTTTTGATACCTGAACCTGCTGCATTTTTTAGAGAAATGCTGACCTTTTCTGATACTACGAACACGTCAAGTTCTGGCTCTGATACGAAACCTACCGAAGAATTGCCCTTATCTTTGGCGGAACAGGGCATACATTCTGCAAACGATATTACGATAACCAATTACGAAAATTTGGCTGCTGGTTATGGTATCGTGGTAGCAGGTCCGAACGATTTAACCAAAAGTATTTCACAGCCTTTTTCTCCGAATCCGCCTATCCAGCATAACGACCCTGCATGGACACATAATGGAAATATTGCAATAGACCCCGATTATGAGGCTGAAAGCGTAAGTTTTCAGTACCAATTTCAATTTAGAGCGCAAAACACACCTAATCCTGCTCATTTTTCTTGCCTTGTGGGTTCTGTTTCTAAATCGCATACTAACTTATTTGGGGCTAAACAGTGGTATCCCTCTTCGGGTTTCGCTACTAAGGCAGGAAACCTTTCACCAAAATTACAAAACAGTGTGCCAGTTACGATTACAGGTGTTAAATTGTTTACCTATTCAGTGATAGCAACGGTAACTTGTACCTTAAAAGTTTCTATTTATGAACAATGGCAAAATACGGTTTATTCACAATTGGAAGCTGCTTACAATAACCTCATAGATGAGGCAAATAACGAAGCCTCAAATGAAGTCGAGGAAGCAATAGCAGCGACTGAAACGAAAGAAAAAAGCATTCCTTCTGGCATGAAACGTATCATTGAGCAGCAAGAACTGAAAAGAGCTTGTATAGAGATGATAATGCGCCCATTTTGTAGAGAAATGGGTAAAGGACTAAATGATGAAATAGATGCTTGCGGCAAATATAAAATTCCTAAAGTTCGCTTAAACAGCGAATTAGATGAGTATGCTGCACAAGTCAAGTTTTTTGAACAAGCATTTGATTGGCAAATTATGTCCTATTTATTTTACCCATATTATTGGGCAGATAAATGTGAATGGGGTAATTTGTTTCAACAAGAAGATGATGATTTGGTATTTCAAGCCTTCAAACAGTCAGGTATGGCAAGGGTTTTAGTAGCTGTTCGCCCTGAATGTAGTCAAGCCGTAATGTATTATTTGGAGACAGGTGATATTTGGGCAGGAGGCGATTTAGTTGCAGAAACAGATGATGATATTTATTTGTCAATCGCTGAAGATTTACAAATTGTAGATGGACAAGTTGAGGCGGAATGGGAAACAAGAGTACCCACAACCTTAACACTTGCACAGCAAAGAACGGCTAAATTAGACGAAGGCGGCTTGCCTTGTTGCCACGACCACGAAACGAATGAGATGCAAATTAATTCTATCAAACCTGATACGAATACATTGAAAGGGATTGATAACGAACCGAGTACATTATAATAATCAACCATTTTCGAGCCGCTACGAGATTTCGTAGTGGTTCGGTTTTACTATTTTATATTATGCCAACGCAAAAAAATATATTTGAATTTTCCGATAAATTCGGCTACGAAAGTCCATTTTCAGATTGGATAACGGAGGAAAGAGAGAAACGTGAAGAGCGGGAAAGGATTAGAAACGAGCAAAGAAAGCAGTTTCAAAATGATGCTGATTTGCCTCAAGGAGGGATACACTTAGTACTTGATAATGAAGATATTGCTGTTAAAAATGAAGAAGGCTACCACTCTTCCCAAGCTGTTAAAACAGGGATTGCAAAATACTTCTTTGACTCTTATCAAAAAGCAGAGGAATATTTGAGAAAATCGCTAACAGCAACTGAAATTCTAGATAGCTTAGCAAAGCAAAGCAAAAATATTCGCATTCATTATTCAGAAGGTATTAATGGTCTTTATACTGGAATTGATTTAGGGACTGCTTGGAATCCATTTCTATGGTCTATTGTAGATAATTATGGCGTAAATTGCCCTGCTATGATATTGATACATGAATTGTATCACCAATATAATGACTTAAAGGTTTCAGATGAAAAAATATCTAATGACCCAAATGAAACAAAATACAAATCAGAATGGGAAAAACATCAAGGCATCAAACATGACGCAGATTATTTTGGAGTAGAGGATGAATATATAACAACAATGTTTGTAAATAAAATAATAGAGGAAGCTAAATTACTTGATGCAAAAAGAAAGACCTACAAAAATTTTGGCTATTTTAGAATATGGGGTACATTTGCGACAAAAACAATCACAAGTACTTACGATAATATCACAAACAGACAATCCGCCAAAAGAGCTTATTACCTTGACGAAAGGTTTATCAATTTCAATGGGCAGAGTGTAAAGTTTTTATTTGAAGATGATGCGACTGCGATAAAAAACAAGGGCGGAATTAATATTCCAGGAGTATATAAAAGAATAGGGATATGAAAATTAATTTAATATTAGCATTACTGCTATCTATCTATGTATCTTGTACCACTTTACCGCCTAAAAGAAATGAAGTAAGAATTCATATTCAAGCTCGAAGCAATTTATTAAATGGTGCTTTTGCTTGGACGCTTACGGAATTTTATGCGGCTACAAAACAACCGTTCTATAAAACTTTGTTTTTAGACACCTTAATTAAGGATAAAAGTCTCAAGCAAAAATTAGTTAATGGGATTCAATTTTTGGAAGAGGATACTTTATTGTATGATTGTATAAATATCAAAGTATTGTGTAGAGTACAATACAATAAGAAAGAATATTTACTTATTGCATTTAATCCATATAGAAGTATATACATCAAAGATATGAAAAAAGGCATGTTTTTTGAGAATGACGGTCAAATGTACAAGTGGAATGAAGATTTTTATGAAAATATCAGATGTTACGTTCCATACAAATATCCATAAGCCAAATAAAAGAGCCGAGAACAATAGCATTGCCGCAAATTTGGGCGAAGCAGCCGCACAAAAGCCAACGCTCCGCCCAAACTTCGTCAATGCGGTTCGTTGTGTGAGATTTTAATCCTAAATATAGTTTATCCAATAAGAACTAATTAAGGTAACGATATACAAGTTTACACTTCCCCGATAACGCACCAACTTATTAAAAATATTTTAATAATTGAAAAGATGCTATTTTAACAAGCGTGTTTTTTTAAGTAACTTATCCCATTTTACTTCCTGTTCAGGTTGTGGTTCGGGTTCGGTGGGTAGCCCCAATAGGAATCGTACCACTTTGCGGAGAAATCCTAAACGGTTGGTGGTGTGTTGGGCTTGTTTTTTCATTTGCCTGTTTTTGAGCAGGAGTTGGTGGTATAAACTCCTTTCGTCTTCGGTGGCTGTATCAAGCAGTTCTACTTCCTGTATCGTACCAAATAAGGCATATTTCACTAAATTATCATCTGATTCAAGTATGTAGGCGGCGGCTTCTGGGGGGACATGATACAATAGGGGCAGTTCTGTGTCTAAGGAGCGAGAAAAGCATATTACAGGCTCTTCCGACAAAGGGAATTGCATTTTAACGATAAATACAAGCTCCTCCTTTCCTTGAAATCTATTTTGGGGGAGGACTTGAAGCTGTTTCTCCTTTTTCTTTGCCATGTATCAGTTTTTTATACGGTAACTTGCCGCTTATATTTTTCAGTACAGAATAAAAACGCACATCAGGTTTATCTTGTTTGGTATCATAGCGAAAATTAAACTCTGCTACATACCTATGCAAGTGGTAAAAACTGACTTGATGATATACGCCCAATATCCCCCTTTTCAGTAAACTCCAAAAGCCTTCAATGGTATTGGTATGTATATCTCCTATAACGTATTCGCCTGATTTATGTTTTACTACCCCATGTGTATAGCAATCGGGTAAGTCATTGTATCCGCCCCATTCATCGGTCATTACACGCGTACCTTCTTTTACATATTCGTTGATAAGTGCGTGAAGTTGCTTTTTATCTGTATTATCTACCACTCTTGCTACTAATCTCCCTTCTCTTTGCAGCAAACCTACTACAGGCTTTTTCGTTTTTGTGCTGCGCCCCTGCGTTCCTTCTACCCTTTTGGATTTATGTTTGTTTTTTTCTTTCCCACCGATATAGGTTTCATCTACCTCCACTATTCCTGACAAACATGCTTTTTCAGCAGGAATATCAAATGCTTGGCGTAAACGGTGGAGCATAAACCAAGCCGTTTTTTGCGTAACACCTACATCTTTTGCCATTTGGTGCGAAGATATGCCTTTTTTGTGAGAACTGAAAAGATATAGTGCAAAAAACCACTTTTGCAGTGAAATTTTTGTATTTTCAAAGATAGTACCCGTTTTTACAGTAAAATATTTGCCCGTATTTTTACATTTATATCTTCCTTTCTTGCAAGTATATACCACAGAAGTTTTATCAAAAGGAGATACCACTCCCTTTTCCCAATACACTTTTTCCAAGCGTAAAAGGCAAGAGGCTTCGTTAGGAAATGCCTGAAAAAAACTGAAAGTATCGTTAAAATTTGGCAACATGAGAGTAAGAATGGTGTTTTTTAGCTGTAACCACCTTATAAATATACAAAATATTTTCCATAAATCATTGATTTTCAATAAATTATATTAAAAATATTTTACCCATCATTTGCGTTTTTAAGTGCTATGGGGATTTATAACAAAAATAGCTGATAAGGAGGTACGTTAGGTGTAGTTGGGTATATTATAAAAGACAAAACCCGCTTACCTTTTGGATAAGTGGGTTATTGAATTGAGTATGTTGGAAATGATTATTTGAGTAGTTTCTCTAAAATTTTACGCATATCGTCAATTTGGGTTTTGAGGTCTGCTATGTGTTCCTTGTAAGATTTACGATCTTCTTCAAAGTTTCCCATGTGGTTTACTCCGTTCAATAAACCAATACTATGGGTATTCTCTGTTACAATACTTTCCACTTTTATAGTAAGTGAGCGTTCTGCTATTCCGAATAACTCAGACCGCTTTACATCTAATGCCTTAGCCAATAAGTCTATTTTCGATAAGGGTGGGTCAAGTTTGTCGCTCTCCAAACGACTTACCCAAGACTGCTCTACGCCTATTAGGTCAGCCAAGTTCTCTTGACTAATACCTTTATTTTCTCTCAATTGGCGTACCACAGTACCCAAAGTCATTGTATCGTCAAAATTATGCGCCATACGTATATTCTTATGCTTTTAGTAAAGATTTTAGAAAAAGAAATTACCTTGCTTTGTAGCGGCAAATATACGTAGTTTTAGGAGTATTTCGACAAGTGTACGTATTCTATCACTTTTAAATTTAGTTTTATATGTTTTTTTTGGATTCTTGGCGGTATTGTAGCCATTATTTTTGTACTTGCTGTTGTCAATAGTCGAAAAAAGCTGGACATATTGAAGGAGCAAGGCTTTTCTTTCACAGAAAGAGTTTCGTTTTCAAAGTATTTGTTCGGACACCCTGATATTGATAACTCTGTGGAGAATATTATTTACCTCCCCAATTCCAAGGATAATGACCTACATTTATTTTCTAACGAAGCGGGGTTTTTCAAAAAAGAAGGAACAATTCCTGTTATGCAAATCAAAAACGTAAGTGTTGAAGATGCTTCCACCATCGAAAAGCGCGTTACAGTAGGCAGGTTCTTGGTAATGGGCGTGTTTGCCTTCTTTGCAAAGAAAGACATTAAGAACGAGCTGTCGTATTTGATTATCGAATGGAACGATGGAAAGTTTGACCATGAAACAATATTTGAGTTCCAAGGGAAAGATGCCGCATCAAGGAGCCATGGTGCTAAGAAAACGATTATACGCCTCATGCGCAAAGTTTAGCCTAAAAATATCATCATGCGCAAAATGAGTTAATCCAGTCTAAATAACACTAACCAAACACATTTCTATTATTTTTTAATTTTTTTCAAAATGAAATCAACATTTTTACTCTTGGTTATATTCGTAGCCGCAGGGCTTTCTTTATCCGCCCAAAACTGTAAGTTTGAAAAAAATGAGGTGGACAAATTCACTAAAACCGAAGTAAAACTTACCAAACCTATCTTGGCTTACTCCAAAACAGTAGCTGGAGGGTTGGGCGGGACGGATATGCTCAATCTACAAGCGGAAAAGAACGGCGAAAGTTATGCTTTGTTGATTAAGTACATCTATACAAGTAAAACAGCCGTTTTTACCAATACCTCCGAAGGCACATCAGCAGAAGCCGAAGCAAAAATCATGTTTTTGTTGGAAAACGATAGCATTATCACAGGAACTTCCCTAAACACAGCACAATCCGCCTCCTCAAAAACCTCCGCAGTAAATCACATTGATATGAAATTTCAACTTACGAAAGAGGACATGCAACAACTCAAATCGCATACTATCAAAACCATACGTATTTGCAAAAGCAATGATGTAAGTCAAGTAATGGTGGAAGGGGAGGTAAAACCTAAGTATAGTTCCGAGATTAGTAGGGTTATTGGGTGCGTGGTGGAGTGAGAGGCGTTTTCTAAAATACAAGTAGGCTATTCTCATGGGGTGGCCTGCCTTTAAGAATAACAATACACTTAGGACTTACGCACGAAAAAATATAAGTAATTGAAAATCAAATAGTTGTTATATGATTTCATTGTTACCACATTAATTGTAATTATTTGAAAATCAATAGCTTGCAACATTGTCTGCG
>CAUJFT010000344.1 GCA_963169475.1 Bacteroidota bacterium
AAAAAAAGCAATACCCTTGGCAGGGTCATATCCTGCACTATAAGCCAGATACAGCCCGCAGCGGTCTGCCTCCAATTCTTGGGGCTGCCCGAATGACATAGTCAATAAGGAAGCCAAACTCGCTACAATCTCCCCCGCATCCTCTCCTACTATTTTTGCGGCGATATTTTGTTTTTTGAGGAAACCATTCGTGTGTTTATTTTCATTATGACCGATTTCATGCCCCAAAATCACGGCAAGCTCATCTTCCGATTCTACAAATTTCATAAGGGCAGTAGTTACATAAATATTTCCTCCGGGTACGGTAAAAGCATTGATATTTTTTTCGTCCTCGATTAAATAAACCTTATAGGAAATATCCTTTCGGGCTATGTATTTTTTCATTTTATTCAGCATCTTTTCAAGCCTATGAGCTTCTTCCCCCGAATTTATCTTAAACTCTGACTGGATTTCAGTAAAGATTTTATCTCCGGCAACTTTCTGTTGGGAAACCGGCACTTCGTCGGTAAACATTCCCAAAATAGCGTCCTCTGCTTCTTTCCCCTTTTTTAGCCATTTTCCCCCGGAGTCCTTAAAACAAGCATCTTCTACTTCAGAAATAATGGTTTTCTCTGGAAATACATAGGCTACTCCCTTATGTTTAGGGCTTTTTATACACCCCGATACCCCCAAGAATATTAAAACAAAGAAAAGGAATCGAAAATTATACATAATCTTTTATGGAATTTTGATTGTAAAGTTACAAAAAATATCCTAAAGACCGGCTATTTAATATAACATAAATAGGATTCACACACTTTTTTTGCAATAAATTGATTTTCAATACTTTAAAATAAAATTTATAATATAATAAAACATTGATTATCAAGTACTTGTTTTCCATTTTGCGTAAGTCCTAACTATATTAAATTGGGTCAGTCTCCAACGTCTAAGTACTATCTCAAATCTATCGTTTCAAAAGATACAAAAAGAAAGGCACACCTAAGAGTGCAGTAATAATCCCTATAGGCATACCCGCAGGAGGTAGGATTACGCGCGTAAGCGCATCACAAGCACAAAGGTAAATCGCCCCTGTAAAAAAAACCGGAACAATGAGTGCGTGGTGAAGTGTTCCTTTAAATTGGCGTACTACATGAGGAATCATCATTCCCACAAAACCTATGGGACCCGTAAAGGCTACTAATCCGCCAACGGCAAAAGAAGTAAGCGCGAATAATATGATTTTCCATTTCCGAACATTTAAGCCAAGTGATTGAGCGGTTAAAGTTCCGGTCAGTAGTAAATCGAGGCGATTAGCAAAGATTAAACAAAATATAATGAGTAAAATAGCAATTATCCCGGTGATAAATGCACTCTCGGGGCTTGCCCGCTCAAAACTGCCAAAAGTCCAGAAGATTAACCGATGTGCTTTTTCTTGTTCTGCAAAACGATAAATTAGGAATCCGGTAAGTGCAGTAAATATGGAACTTGCGGCTATTCCTGCCATTAAAAATCGTTCTTTGTCTTCGTTTAGGTGATAGAATCCTAATAGCAGTACCAATGTTAGGCTACCCATTCCTCCTGCCCAGGCAAATAATGGTAGGGTGTAATAGCTGAACACTGTTACCGGTACAAGTCCACATAATAAAATATTTACCCCTAATCCGGCACCCGCAGTTACCCCCATAATATAAGGGTCTGCAAGCGGGTTTCTTACTAAGGTCTGCATACAAAGCCCTGTTAGGCTTAGAATCCCCCCGCTTGTAATTGCCAGCATCGCACGTGGAATCCGTATGTCTGTAACAATCGCAGCATAAGGGTGAGTATTTCCTGATAATATTGATAAAATATCTCTGGAAGAAAGAGGGATACTCCCAATCGAGACATTCCACATAAATACTAATAGCAGTAAGAGAGAAAGCAGAAAGTAAATAAAAATAGGCTTCTGCTTCATGGCTCAGGCACAAACTTGTCTTGTGTAAGTTGAGAATGTAGGATATGAGTAAGGTCTAATAATGCTCCAATAGTTCTGGGTCCGGGTCTGAAATATAAGTCCGGATTGGTGATAAATACATGTTTCTGCATATCAGCAACTGTGTTGTACAAGGGTGGATATTTGATAATCAGCTTGGCGTATGCTTCTTGGTCATGGGTAGGAATGATAATATATTCCGGTTGAAGGCTAAGGATTTCTTCTACGGTAGTAGTAGGGTAGGGGTCATTTTTTTCTTTAAAAACATTTGTCCCACCGGATTTTTCAATCATCTCGTTGAGGTAGCCGGTTCCTCCTATTACTTTGAGCGGCTCGTCGCTTACCAAAATAAGCGTTCTGTATTTTGCGAGGTTTTTGGTAGCACTCCAAACCTTGTTTTCGATGACTTGAAGAGAGTCTGCTACATGGTTTGCAGTTTTTTCGCAGTCTAATATCTTACCCGTTTCTCTCATACAGCGATAAATATCTTTCAGATTGGAGTAAGACTGCTGATATACTTTTAGGTTTTGTTTTTCTAATAAGGCGATAGCATCTGGAGAAAAGATTTCCGTAGTAGTCATTACAATATCAGGGTTCAGGGCTTTAAGTTGCTCTATATCTAAGGACGGGTAGGTTGTAATCGCGGGTAAAGGCTTTGCCGCTTCCGGAAAATCACAAGCATCGGACCTTGCGATGAGTTTCTTTTCTCCTCCTGTAGCATAAATCATCTCTGTAACACTTGGTGCTAAGGAAACCGCCCTTTGTACGATTTTTTCTAACTTTATCTCTTTCCCCGTGTCGTCTTTCCATTGATTAGTAATCAGTGGAGCATTTTTAATTAATTCTTTTTTTCCTCCATTACAGCCGAAAAAAGTAGTTATTAGAACCAAATAGAAGACGTTCTCTCCCAGCAAATACCTCATAAAATAAAATATTTATCGCAATACTAAATGCAAAATAACGCAAAATATTCTTGCCTGCCAAAAAGATTTTTCTACTCTTGTTGAGGTTGCCTCCCTTAAACACCAATAAGGGCGGTGTCTGTAGTGTTTTTCATTCGTAAGGGCAAAGCTACCCTCGTAGGAGCAATAAGTAGTGAGGAGTTTTTAGTTTTGAACGTTATTATTATCAATAAATTATGATTTCCAAATATTATTTACTTTATTAGGACTTATTGGATACGAACTACAATGGCTTCAGCCCTTCGAGATGAGGGGGCATGGTGTTTTGCTATAAACATTTTACCCCTTTGGGGTAGGGCGAATTGTAATCCACCCTTACGGTAGGGAGTAGGGACATGTTCACGGGTTTGTTTTTGGGGTGGTGCAAGATGGGAGGTTTCGCCTCCCCCAATATGATGGAGGAGACTTTATTTATTCTCATAAAAATGTAGGGTAGTGTAGTGTATCATACGAAAAATGTTTAGTTTTGCGTTAGTAAATCTGATATTTATTTGTATAGAATGAAATACCTAATCTTCTTTCCGTTTTATTTTCTGGGGAGTATAATGCCTATTTTTGCGCCCCCCCTTCCTATCTCCGCTCTCCCCGTGAGTACTAAAACAATTGTAATTGATGCAGGGCATGGCGGAAAAGACCCCGGCGCAATAGGGTTTGGGTACAAAGAGAAGGATATTACCCTCAAAATTGCATTAGAACTAAAAAAGATTCTAAATGAAAATAGCCCCCAAATAAAAGTAATCCTTACAAGAGAAACCGATAAATTTATTGAATTGAGTAAAAGAGGAGAAATCGCCCAAGATAATAAAGCCGATTTTTTTATAAGTATTCATTGTAACTCTGTCCCCAAAAATGTCAAGTCTCCTCATGGAGGGGCATTCTATATACTTGGTACAAACAAAGGACAGGAAAGATATAATGCATATATTCGTGAGAATGAAGTCGTCATTTTTGAAGATGATTATCAGGAAATGTATGGAGGCTTTGACCCTAAATCTCCGGAGGGAGATATTTATCATACGATTATGAAAAATGTGTTTAGAAAAGAAAGCATGAATCTTGCAGGCAAAATCAATACTGAATACGTCAAAGCGCAACGTTTTACCTACGGAGTAAAGCAAGCTCCCTTCATAGTATTATGGCAGTCCGGAGTTCCTGCTGTACTGGTCGAAGCCGGATATATTAGCCATGATACAGAAGCTAAGTTTTTGGCTTCCGCTAAAGGGCAGCAGCAAATCGCAGGAATGATTTACCGCGCGATTGATATGTATTTTTCAGAAACTAAAGTCCAATAATATTTGCGATGATACATCGTTGATTTTCGCTCTTGTTCGTAGAAAATATATGCTATGAGGTGGCGTGAAAGCAGAATAGCCTTATACCAAATCTGTTATTAGGTTGATTTTAGGGGGGACTTCGGAACAAAAACCCTCTGCATATCGAACGCCTACAATATGCCCCATCGCTTGCGTTCTATATTCAAAGGAATCCCAAAATTCTGGTGTGGAAATATAGGTTTCTGGCTCGTTACTTTCGGGGTCAAAAAATTGAGATTTGTGGGCGCGAATAGAGGCTATTTTTTGCTTAAAAAAGGGAGTTATATCTACGATAAAATCGGGTTTTAAGTCCATATCTTGAATATAAAAAAACACTCTTTTGGGACGCCAACGTGCTTGAAGAACCTCGTTTTCATAGGTTTGGAGTTTAATAAACCCGCTCATGTGAGAGGCATTCCTCACCAAGCGCGAGGCTCTACCATGGTCAGGGTGCCGGTCCTGATAAGCATTAGCAATAACAATATCTGGCTGATATTTTCGGATTATCTGTACTATAGCAGCAATATGCGCTTCGTCTTCTGTAAAAAAACAATCCCTAAAGCCTAGATTTTCTCTCACAATTGCTCCAAGAATCTTAGCCGCAGCTTGTCCTTCTTCTTTGCGTAATTCCGGCGTTCCTCTTGTCCCCATTTCCCCTTGGGTTAAATCAATAATCCCTACCTTTTTTCCGGCTTTTACCATTTTAGCAATAGTTCCCCCACAAGACATTTCTACATCATCAGGGTGCGCGCCAAATACCAATACATCTAATTTCATGATTTTAAGGAAGTATTTCTTACAATGACTTTATACTAAACGATTGAGATAAATTACAGATAATAAGTAGTTCTTAGTTTTTAATGATAAATTCTTAGTCTTCACAAATAATTGTTTATCGGTTTTTTAACTAAAAATAATATCATAAACCAATTTCAAACCAGTACTTAATATTGTTAAATTATATCATTTTGTGAACCACTTTTTTACAAACAAATCCGTAATTATCGAGATAACCTATTGTTTTAGATAAAAATACAAGATTTAGGTTTTGGCATTAAGCAATACCTGATTAGGCTTTTTCCAATAAAAGGTGGACAGATAAACCATGGCTATTCCCATTAACATTAGAAAAAAAGAAATAATTTCGGCTTGTGTCAGTTGTATTCCCAGAAAGGAAGATTTAACATTGACCCTTATCTGTTCTATTAGAAAACGCTCTATTCCATTAAATATCAAATAAATACCTGTAAGCTGACCCAAATAAGGGAGTTTTTTCCTCATTCCCCATAATACAAAAAATAATCCGATACCCATGATTGCTTCATAAACAGAAGTGGGATAAACGCCCTCTGCTAACTCCATGCAATGCTCTCCTACACACCCCGGTATTTTTACGGTACCCTCTCCCACCACATTATGAGGGTAGGTGTAAGACCATAACCAAGCGGGAAGTCCCGGATTAGGATTCCAATTGACAATACCCCAATCTCCATCTCCGGAGAAATGACACCCAAGCCGTCCGATTCCATAGGAAAGTAGCAAAACGGGGGTAGTAGCGTCGGCAGTAGTAAGTAAGTCGTGTCCAATTTTTCTTATATAAAAAAGAATTGCTACTGCTGCACATAATAGCCCTCCATAAAATGTTAATCCGTCAAAAGAAGCCAGCATTCCTATTGGGTCATTGGCAAAATCACTCCAATATTCAAGCGCGTGAAAAAGCTTTGCTCCCATAATTCCGAAAATAAAAGCCATCGTAAATACTGTTCCTAAATCCTCTGGCATTCCTATTTGAGTCGTTATGAGTTTCACGGGTTGCTCCCTTTCTTTTAAATATTTTCGTCCTTTTAGAAAGGTAGTAAGTCCCCCTAATAATAAAGCTCCTATCCAAGACCCTTTCCAGATAGGAATTAAAAGTTCCTGCGTATGTGCAGCATAATAGGAGTAATCCGTAAGGAGCAATCCTCCTTTGAATCCAATAAAAGCAAACATGAGTACATTCAGTATCAAGTCATTAAGGTTTCCGCCTCCTGCCTTTTGCTGTATGTCTCTGCGTTTAAACTGCCCAATAGATTCCCGCCGCATATACTCTTTCTGTAATACAAAATAAGCCACTAGAAAGGCAATTGCTACAAAAAAACCAAACATTTGTATGGGCAGTACGATATTCGTCCCCAATATATCATTCAAAAAATCACTTACACGAGGATACATAAATTTATTTGTATGATTAAACCTTCACTTTCCCGGAGTCTTGTTAAGACGAAAAACATCGGCAAAAATACAGATTATTTTTAATCTTTTGAGGAACGTCTCCCAAATTTTGTAGGGATTGATTACACAGGAGGAGCTGTTTTTTTTCTAAAAAAATGTAATTAATTGATAAATACGGGTTTATTTGAAAATGACACACAAAAATTGGTTTCTTACGGAAACCTTACTGATTATATATATAACGAATTTGCCCATGATTCATTAGGGATTTGTTAAGTAGCCTCATTAGAGAAAATCACTAAGAATTTCTTGTAAGATTGTGATTTGTAAATGAGGTCGTTTTATAACATGAATGATGAAAGAAGGGTTCATCTTAATACTCTCCTACGAGAATGGGAAAGTAATCTTGAGGCTTCGCTATAAACATTTCACTCTTTCGAGGTGAGGGGTGGGAGACTTTTGCTTAACACGATAGGAAGCTACTCCTTTAATGCGTTTGCCGTGAGGGGAGTTTCGGCTTTGCATGATGCACTAATGTGGAATCTTCATAACCAGTAAATCAACATTCAGGTTTTATAACCCTCTAAGCTGATTTATCATAAAAAATCCGGCAACACCATCTGAAAGGTATCGCCGGATATAGACTCTTATTAAAAAATTCGTTTAGAATTTGATAAACTTCGTTTGTTGGACTTGGCCGGAGGTTATAATTTTTACAAAATAAGTTCCTGAAGCCTCTTGTGCATTGAGGATTATCTCACAATGTAGCCCACCTTCTTTTGTCATCACCTCTTGCTTATGAACGACCTGACCCAGTAGATTAACTACCTCTACCGTAACATTTTCCTCTGATAGGTTCTCCATTGAAAGGAAGAAATTACCATTATTAGGGTTAGGAAATACAGAAAGTGTTGGATTTGCAGACATGGCAACTTCACCCTCATACGTTTCGGTATTGACATTGTCCTCCTCCGCGTCGGGAGCTTGGGGACGCGCTATCAGCGGAGTTATCGTACCTGTACAAGTTTGTACCAAGTAATGTTGAGAGGGTGTCCCCTGCAAATTGCTACACCCTACAGGTACTACCCATACTTCGTAGTTGAAGTTAGAAGCCATTCCTGTCCTAGTATAGGTAAGGTTTGAGGTATAGAAGTTTACAAACGTAGTACCACTTACCGTATTTTTTATTTTTACATAATACCCCGTAGCGTTAGGAACGGCGGCCCAATTTACCGTAATCGTATTACAAGTAGCCGAGAACGTCAGACCAGAAGGGGCGATTACGCGTGGGTCATTTACTGTAACATAGACAGGCGGAGTTGTAATAGAGTGTTGTGCGCCACACATACCTGTAGTAAATACCTCAAAAGTAGCTCCATAGTTAGGAGGGGTTACTGTAAAAACACGGGTTGTTGAAGCAGTATAGATACCCGAAGTTGGACCTAAGGTAGGAGTTACCTTGCGGATTGAGCTAGCATATTGACTATATCCGCTACCCCAATTAACGAATATTTTGTCGCAATTTACAATGGCAGTGAGGGGGGTAGGTGCAGGTCCGCAGAAAGGAGTACCGCCCGTTACGAAGTAAACCAAATCAGAGGTTGCTCCATTAGCATCTATGGCATAAGCCACATAAGCTGTTGCTGGTTGTAATCCTGTAATATCGGGAGTATTTCCGGCACTCGTTAGGCTTGACCAGGCAGAATTAGCCACTATCTTCCGCCAATAAAGGGTATAAGAAGGGGCGCAATGGCTTATCATTGTATGAGCAGTTGTACTATCTATGGGGTCAGGGGTAACCACCAAACTAAAGGGTCCCACCAATACATTAATGCTTTGAGTTGCTTGGCAGGAGGGAAGCACACTCGATGTCCATGTTACATAATAAGTTCCGGAGTTAGTCGGCTGTGCATTCTGAATCAATGGATTTTGGGTATTACTATTATAAGTATTAGGTCCTGACCATGCGTAAGTTCCAACACTAGACCCCGTAGCTAAGAGTGTAAGGTCAGCCCCCGTACAAAGCGGAGTATTGGCAGCGGCAGACACACTACCTGGGGTAACTGTAACGCTTTGGATTTGAGAAATACTATTTCCATTACCGTCATTAAATGTCCATGTAATGGCATAATTGCCGGGTATAGTATAAGTAGTAGGGTCGGGGGTTGTTCCCGTCAAATTTCCACCGCAATTATCCGTAGCGGAAGGAGGCGTAACCGTGATACTACAATTACCGGTTAGTGCGGGTAAAGTAGGAACATTAGGGACCGGGGCAAGATTATCCACTTTGTTTACATTAAAGATACAAGTGGCAGTATTACCACTTCCATCTGTTGCGGTGAGTGTTACGGTCATTAGCCCTATACTATTTACAATAGAACCTGCTGCGGGAGATTGAGTTATCGTAGGATATCCGCAGTTATCAGAAGGGGTGGCAAGGCTCGTATAGTTTGGTAAAGCAGCCGAACACCCTGCCCCAAGCGGGAGTGTTTGAACACCGGGACATGTGATTGTAGGAGGTGTAAAGTCCGTTTTATTCACCACAAAATTGCAGGTAGCAGTATTATTACCGCCATCTGTTGCGGTGAGTGTTATGGTCAATGCCCCTACTCCGGAAACGATACTACCCGGTACTGGAGATTGAGTTACTGTTGGTGTACCACAATTATCACTCTTAGTAGCAAGTCCCGTATAATTGGGGAGTGTCGCATTACACCCCGTTAGGACGGCCAAGGTTTGAGTAGCAGGACAGGAAATCGTAGGAGGGGTGTTATCAATCCGCGTAACTCCAAAGTTACAAGAAGCAGTATTTCCGGAGGCATCACTTGCCGTAAGTACAATAGTGGTAACTCCGGTTCCAGTAACCGTACTACCCGGAGCAGGAGATTGGTTTACCGTAATAGAACCGGTAGGCGTACAATTATCTGACTTGGTTGCCATTCCCCGATAATCGGGTAGAGAGGCATTACACCCTGCCCCTAAGGTTAGTGTTTGACCGGAAGGACAGGTTACAGAAGGAGGGGTATTATCCATATAAACAGTAACTTGAGC